>CALFRK010000170.1 GCA_937919625.1 uncultured Ilumatobacter sp. | reverse complement strand
TTCGCGGCATGCTGGGTGGGCTCACCGACGGCGTGTTGGGCGACGTCACCACCGAGTCCAGCCGCGCTGCCGGCGACACGTTCTGCACCACAGCTTTCTGATCTTTACAAGGTCTCGGATCGGCCCTCACGGCCGCTTTGGTACTCGGGCAGCCAGCGAATGTTCTCGACCGCGGCCATCACTCCATTGTGGTGGCAGGATGGGCTCCATGTCGGAATCCGGGGTCATTTATCGTGCTCGGAGCGTTGTCACACTGGATCACGCCGTGCCGACCGCCGAGGCCGTGGCAGTACGGGGCGGCACTATTCTGGGAGTCGGCAGTGTCGACGACATGCGAGCGACGTGGGGCCCTTTGCCCGTCGACGACACGTTCGCCGACGCGGTGCTGCTACCCGGATTCGTCGAGGCCCATTCGCACTCACTCGAGGGGGCGATATGGGCTTGGGAATACGCTGGCTACTTCCCCAGACTCGGTCCGGACGGCCGCACGCGTCAGGGTTGCCAGACATTCGACGAAACGATCGACCTGTTGCGCCGACTCGACGCCGAGCTCGATGACCCGACCGAGTCGCTGGTCGTGTGGGGGTTCGATCCGATCTACTTCCCAGGTGAGCGGCTGGCTGCCCGCCACCTCGACCTCGTGTCGGCGACCCGCCCGATCTGTGTCATCCACGCCAGCTTGCACCTGATTACGGTCAACACGGCGTTGATGGAGCGCGAGGGATTTGCAGATGGCACCGATGTCGAGGGAGTGCCGGTCGGCGGTGACGGGCGTCCGATCGGCGAACTGCAGGAACCGCCTGCGATGTCTTTGGCACGTCGCGAGATGCTGATGCTGTGGGGCGCCATGTCCGACCCGGCGTCGCTGCGTCGATTCGCTGACATGGCGCGCCTCGTCGGCTGCACCACGGTCACCGAGCTCGGTGCTGCGCGCCTGCACGGCGACGACGATCTTGCGCTTTGGACACAGGCGGCAGGTGAGGATGGGTTTCCGGTTCGCTTGGTGCCCCTGCTCAACCCGTCGCGCGGGCACCATGGCACCCCTGACGAGATCGCTCGACACACCGTGGCAATCCGTCAGGCGTCCACCGCGAAGGCGCGGTTCGGCTTAGTGAAGATGGTGCTCGACGGCTCGATTCAAGGTTTCACAGCCCGCCTCAACCCACCCGGCTACTTGCCTCATCCCGATGGCACCGACCGTGCGAATGGAATCTGGTTGGTCGAGCCCGAGCAATTCTCGGCCTGGTTCGACGCCTTCCACCGCGCTCACGTCACCGTGCACACGCATGTCAACGGCGACCAGGCGGTCGATCTGCTGCTCGACACGGTCGAGGCCGTGACCGCATCGCACAGCTGGCTCGATCACCGTCACACGGCGCAGCACACCCAGTTGACCACGGCGGCGCAGTATCGGCGGATGGCTCGGCTCGGCATGAATGCCAACATCTTCTCGAATCACATCTTCTACTGGGGCGACCAGCATCGGGCGATCACCGTCGGCCCCGATCGGGCGGCCCGCATGGATGCCTGCGCCACCGCTGATCGTGAGGGCGTGCGGTACAGCGTGCACTCCGACGCTTCGGTCACTCCGCTGGGCAGCCTGCACACGATGTGGTGTGCCGTCAATCGTGTCACCGCGAGCGGCAACGTGCTCGGCCCTGAAGAGCGGATCTCCGTCGATCGGGCGTTGCGGGCCGTCACGGTCGACGCTGCACACCAGCTTCGAATGGATCACGAGATCGGCACGATCGAAGTCGGCAAGCTGGCCGATTTTGTCGCCCTCGCCGATCACCCCTACGACGTCGATCCGATCACGCTCAAGGACATCGAGGTCCTCGGCACCGTGGTTGGCGGCGAGATCACGGGCCCGTGATGTCGGGGGAACGTGATGTCGAGGGCACGTGATGTCGAGGGCGCGCTGATGCTGTGGAACGGCCAGCGTGTGCCATTCACGCTGCTCGGCGGTTACCTCGGTGCCGGCAAGACGACGGTCATCAATCACGTCGCCCGTCACGCAGATGGGCGCCGGATCGTCGTACTCGTCAACGATGTGGCAGCCGTGAACGTCGACGCCGCCCTAATCGCCGACCACGATGGCACCACGCTGTCGCTGACCAACGGCTGCGTCTGTTGTGCGATCTCCGACGACTTCGCTCAAACGCTCGAGCTGATCCGGGCGATGCCCGAACCACCCGATCACGTTTTGATGGAACTCAGCGGGGTTGGTGAGCCCGCCAGGGTCGCGCCGTGGGCAAGCACGGCCGGTTTCCGCCTGGACGGCATCGTTACCGTCGCCGACGCCGACCAGATTGTCGAACTGGCGACACGCGAGTACGTCGGTGACACGATCGGCGAACAGCTCAGGGCAGCTGATCTTGTGCTGCTGACCAAAACCGATCTTGCAGCCGATCGAGGGGCAGCGGCCCGGTCGCTGATCGGCGGTCACACGTCGGCATCAATCATCGAGGTCCGAGACGGCTTGGTCGCCATCGATTTCGTGCTCGGCATCGACCGCCGCGACGTGGCGCTTCCATCCTCATCGCTCGAGTTGGGTGGCTACGACACGACCGTCGTCGATGTCGGTTCCCCGACGCTGGCCGAGCTCGAGCAACTATTGGTCGAGCTCCCGCCAGACGTGATCCGGGCCAAGGGCCTGGTGCATTGCAGTGATGAGGAAGTCCCAGTCGAGGCTCATGTCGTCGGAGGCCGGCGAACGGTCCGCAGACGCCCCGACCTCGACATGGCTCGCACGACGAGCCGGCTCGTCATCATCCGCGCCAACCCGTGACGTTCGGAGTGTGCCTGACACACTCCGAACACTCGGGCTGGGCTCGGAGTGTGTCAGACAGCGCGGCAGTGCAGGAGAATCGCCGATTCGGGGTGCAGTGCCGGAAGCTGGAGGCCGAGCGTCTCGAGTTGGGCGCCCGTCATCGTGGTGCCACCGGAAAGCCAGGCCAGCTGGCTGCGGTTGGGGCCGAGGTGCTGGCCCGGCAACGACACCTGTTCGACACGATAGCGCCCGTCGTGCCTGAGCCCCGGCAGGTGCAAGGGCGGCGGAGTCAGACCAGCTGAGGTGGAGATCAGGGCGAAACTGACGAGCGCTTCGGAACGATCGGTGGCATAGACGCCGTGCGCGATCGATGCCTCGTCGGTGTCGAACCGAACAGCGTCGCCACCGTGCAGCAGCGGTCGGAATCGGCGGTGCAGCGCCACGACGTCGGTCAGTGCGTCGAGCTCGGCGTCGCTCAGCGACAGCAGATTCCACTCGACCCCGAGGTGGCCGAACAGAGCGGTCGCGGCCCGGAAGGCCAGGTCGTGGCGGCGGCCCGTGGTGTGTGAGTGTTCGGGCCCGATATGGGCGCCCATCAGCTCTGGCGGGATCAGCATCGAGGTGCCCCGCTGGATTGTCTGGCGCTCGAGCGCGTCGTTGCAGTCGCTGGTCCAGACTCGTGCGGTGCGGCGCAGGATCTCGTGGTCGATGCGGGCGCCACCGGAAGCGCAACTCTCGATCTCGACGCCGGGGTGGCGCGCATGCAACTCGTCGAGCAGGCGATAGGCCGCGATCGTGTGAGCGTGCGTGCCGGCGGCACCGTCGTGGCCGCTGCCACCGATGTGATCGCGGTTGAGGTCCCACTTGATGAAGGAAATGTCGTGATCTCGCAGCAACGTATCGAGTTGGCCGAGGATGTGTTGGTACGCCGCCGGCTGGGCGAGGTCGAGCACGAGTTGGTGGCGGGCAAGCACCGGTTCATAACCGTTGGTCGTGAGTGCCCATTCAGGGTGCGCTCGGTACAGGTCGCTGTCGGGGTTGACCATCTCGGGTTCGACCCAGATACCGAACTGCATGCCGAGCCGCGTGACATGTTCGATCAGGGGGCCGAGCCCGTCGGGGTGTGCATCGGGCGACACCCACCAGTCGCCGAGGCCGCTGGTGTCGTCTCGACGGCTGCCGAACCAGCCGTCATCGAGCACAAATCGCTCGATCCCGACCAGGGCGGCGCGATCGGCGAGCCGACGCAGCCGATCGAGGTCGTGATCGAAATACACGGCCTCCCACGTGTTGACCAGCACCGGGCGGGGCGACGTGGGGTGCGAGGGTCGAGCTCGAAGGTGGCGATGGAACTGTTGTGTAGCGGCGGTCAACCCGACCTCGCTGTGGACGGCGATCACCTCTGGCGTGCGATAGGTCTGGCCGGGCTCGAGCGACAGCTCGCCAGGGTGCAGCAGCTCGCCCAGTTGCAGATAGCGGCGGCCGTCGGGCAGTCGTTCGGCAAGCCCACTGTGGTTGCCGCTCCAGGCCAGATGGGCGCCCCACACGGATCCCTGCCACTCGCCGAACGACGGCGTACCGGCGAACAGCAGTGGCGGGTGTTCGTGTGAGGTACGGCCGCGGCGGTTCTCGTAGGTGATCGCTCCGTGTGTCCAGGGGATGCGAACCGGGTGGAACTCGCGGGTCCAGCGCCCACTGAAAGTGCCGAGCTCGGCGGCGTGCTGCGGAATCGGCAGGGTCATCGACAGTCCGTCGAGCAGGTAGCGCTCGGTCGGGCTGGTATTGGTCAGTTCGGCCTGCACCACCAGTGCTTCGTCGAGTTCGAAGCTGACGACCAGTTGCAGCTCGGCGACCGGATCGCGAGCGGTGACGATCAGACGGTTGTCCTGCTGTTCGTGTTCAGCGGAGCCGAAGCGCGGCGCCCAGGCTGTGCCCCTGCGGCGGTGCCCGAGTAGCCCGGGCCGACCTGGGAAACCCGAGCCGTGCTCGGGAACCACAGCGATCGGCGCCACGACATCGGGTGAACCATTAAGGAGTGGGCGCTCGGTGGCGACCACAAAGACGGCGGGGTCGGCGTCGGCTACCAACGGAGCGCCCCAATAGACGATCACCGGTGCGCCATGTGAGAGGTCGACGACCACATCACTGCTGCGCCCTCGGAGGTGGATCAGCTCCATTGGGCGGGGGTCATCCCGGGCCCCGGGGGGATTCACGTCAGCCCTTGTTGGCGCCGAGTGTCAGGCCAGAGATGAACTGCTTCTGAAGGATCAAATACACGATCAAGGTCGGTAGTGCGATCATGATCGAAGCAGCAGCGATCAGGTTGAAGTCGGTCGCGTACTGCCCGTTGAGCACGGCGATCGATGAGGTGATCGGTCGCTCGTCGCCCTGGTTGAGCAGCACCGCACCCCAGAAGAAGTCGTTGTACAACCAGGTGAACTCGAGCGTGGCCAATGCCGCCAGCGCCGGCCGTGTGAGCGGGAGGATGACCTGGAAGAACTGTCGCAGCACGCCGGCGCCATCGACTGAGGCTGCTTCACCGAGCTCCTTGGGGATCGTCTTCATGTAGTTGGCCAACACAAACGTGCAGAAGCCGACCTGGAAAGCGATGTGAATCAGGATCACGGCGATCTTGGTACCGAGCAGGTTGCCCGTGTTGGTGTCGGACAAGATGTCGGGCCAGGGCACCCGCTTGTAGATCTGGAACAGCGGCTGGAACAGCACCTGCTGTGGCATCAGGTTGCCGGCGGTGAACAACACGAGGAAGGCGATGTTGAACTTCCAGCTGAAACGGGTGCAGGCGTACGCCACGCCCGCCGACAACAGCAATGTGATGAACAGCGCCGGGATCACGATGAACGCCGTGTTGCCGAACGTCTTGCCCATCTCGCCGACGCGCCACGCGTCGCGGTAGTTCTGGAGTGTGAGTGAGTCGGGGGCCGAGAACGGTCCGTTGACCTGTGTGTCGGACTCGTAGAAGCGGAACGAGTTGTAGATGGCCGTGCCGATCGGGATCAGCCAGCCGATCGCCATCGTGATCAGGAAGGTGTGCAGGATAATGCGGCCCGGTTTGATCCGCTGGCGGGGGACATCGTTCAGTTCGAGTGCCTGCTCGGTCGCCGGGTCGGCGGTGACGGCGCTCATTGTTCGGTCTCCCGATAGTGGTTGGTGACGTACCAGATGATGAAGACGACGCACAGCAGCAAGAGCACGACGCCGTATGCCGATCCGATGCCGACGCGCCCGCCACCTTCGCCGAGCAGACTCTTGGTGACGAGCGTGCCCATCACCTCGGTGCCGCGCGGTTCGTTGAGGGCGGCGATGATGTCGTACGCCCGCAACGCCTCGATCACCGTGATCACTGCGACCACGACATTGACGGGCTTGAGAGCGGGGAACACGACATTGCGAAAGCTCTGCCACTCGTTGCAGCCGTCGATCGCCGCCGCCTCGCGGAGTGCCATGTCGACACCCTTGAGGCCGGCCAGGTACATCACCATGATGTAGCCGATGTGTCGCCACGCCATGGCGATCAGCAGCGCTGCGAAGTTCTTCGAGAGCCCGAGCGGGAAGTCGAGGAACGGCAGGTCGAAGCTGAAGATCTTGGTTCCGTCTCCGACGAAGTCGACTTTCCCACCAGGCCAGATTGCGTTGAGCAGGCCACGGTCACGGGAGAACATCGTGCTCTTCCAGATGAACCCGACGACTGCGAGCGAAAGGACGACCGGGAAGTAGTAGATGCTCTGGTAAACGCGACTACCGCGGATGTTCTTGTCCAGCAGGTAGGCGAAAAACATGCCGATCGCCGAGCAGATGAACAACCAGAACACCAGGATGAAGTTGTTGAACAGCGCCGGGAACAGGTTGGTGTCGAAGACGGTGAAGATAAACCAGTAGTTCTGGAACCCGACCGCCCTGATGTCCGTCAGCGGGGCAAGATTGTCCCACTTAGTGAACGACAGGGCGGTCGTGGCCAGCACAGGAATCCAGACCAACAAGATGTGCAAGAAGGCGGGCACCCCCACCATCACGCTCAGCCAGAAGCGATCGCCTCGGCTGAGCGTGGTGTAGCGACGCTTGCGCTGGCGGCGGCCCTTGGGGGGCTCGACCGCCGACGTCGTGTCGTCGACTTGAGAGGTGACAGTCATCGTGCGCAGCTTGTCAGACGGGAACAGGTCACTCGAACGTGTACGTGGCCTTCTGGGCCTCGATCGTGTCGAGGATCGTGTCGATCTGTGCCGGATCGGCGAGGAAGTCGGCGATGCCGATACCCACGACGTCGGAGGCGAACGACGGATCGGTGTCACGGTCGAGGAACTGGGCGATGTACTTCGACCCGCCCACCAGCTCGGCTGCCTTCGCCTGCAACGAGTTGTAGCCGCTGGTGTCGGCGGCGCCGTTCGAGGCAACCACGGACGGGTCGACACCGATGTAGGCCTCGATCGCTTGCTTCGAGCCAAGTGCGCTCAGCAGCGCCTTGGCGCCCTCGACGTTCTCCGGGTCGGAGGCCATCATGAAGCCGTCGATCGGGGCCTCGATAGCGTCCTGACCGTGCTCGGCGTTGATCTCCGGGAACAGGAAGAAGTCGATGTCGTCGATGATGTCCTTCTGCGTGTCGCCATCGAAGTTGCTGGTGACAAAGTTGCCGAGCAGGAACATGCCGGCCGTCTTGTCACCGAGCACGTTGGCGCCATCTTGCCACGTGCGACCATTGGCATCGGGCTGGTAATACGGGAGTAGCTCAGCCCACTTGGCGAACACTTCCTTGACCCGATCGTCGGTCCAGCTTTCGTTTCCGCCCATCAGCGACACGTGGAAGTCGTAGCCGTTGACCCGCATGTTGAGCATGTCGAACATGCCCATCTGTGGCCAGCGGCCATCGTTGGCTGCGGCGAGCGGCGTGATGCCGTCAGCCTCCATCTGCTCGCACAGAGCGAGGAAGTCGTCCCACGAGACTGGGATCGCGTAGCCCTTCTCCTCGAACAGGCTCTTGCGGTAGTGCAGACCCCATGCGTAGAAGTAGAACGGCACGAAGTACTGCTTGCCGTCGAGTCCGGTCGAGGCGCTCTTGAAACCCTCGCTCATGTCGCCGAGGTTGGCCCACACGTCGGTGATGTCGCCAACGACACCCTTGCTGGCGAATGCCCGCAGGCGGTAGCCAGCGAACCATGCCATCACGTCATCGGATTGCTGGATGTAGGTGTTGAAGTTCTCCTGGTACGTGTTGTGGTCGACCGTATTGATCTTGACGTCAAGACCGCTGGTGGCAACCGCCGCAGCCATGCCTTCCTTCGGCTTCTCGTCGGAGTAGTTCGATCCGAAGGTCACCTCGCCGCCGCCGCCGGCGGCCGGGGCGTCGGTTGCTGCCGGTGCCGGGGCGTCGGTCGCTGCGGGTGCGGCGTCATCGTCGCTGCCA
>CALFRK010000169.1 GCA_937919625.1 uncultured Ilumatobacter sp. | reverse complement strand
TTGGCTGCTGAGGTAGTCGACGATCTCGCCGAGTGTTGCCAGGCTCGCCATCACCGTGAGATCGACATCGGGCAGATCGGGCACCAGATCCTGCATGGCGCTCAGGATCTCGACCCGCTTGATCGAGTCGATCCCCAGGTCGGACTCGAGTTCCATCTCCATACTCAGCATCTCAGCGGGGTACCCGGTTCGGTCGGAGACGACCCCCAGCAACAACGGCATCATCTCGATCGACGACAAACCAACCGACACCTCAACCGAAGTCTCGACCACGGCCTGCGCAGCGGCGACGACGGGTGGGGCGACGACGGGTGGGGCAGCGGTGACCAGGGGTGGAGCGCCATCATTGGAAGCCGGTCGGGTCGGGGCCGCCGGTTCTATTTGGGGCACGACACGAGCGGGGCCCGCTGGAACGAAGGGCGGCACCGAAGGGGCGACGCCAACGACGCGATGAGGAGCACTGTCGGTCGCCACGCCAGCGAGTTGACCGAGCACGACCATGCCCTGTTGGGCGGCGACGAGGAATGCGCTGTGAGCCTGTGCAATCGAGTTGAGGTACGTGGTGTGAGCGGCGGCCGTCTGCTGCTGAGCAGCCTGGTAGGCGGCGAGCACTCCGGCATCGGGTAGAGCCGGTGGCACGACATGGGCTGGCGCGACGTGAACGGCGGGAGCAACCGTTGTAAGGGGCGTAGCGTGAGCGGCCTGCGCCGGGATGGCAGTCGGCGGGTTCGTGATCGCAGTCGGCGAGTTCGGATTGGTCACAGGGTTCGCCTCGGCGAGTTCGTTCAGGTCGCTGGGTGGATACGGGCTGCCAGAGTTGGCGCCGCTGACAGCGATCGTCAGCTTCGGCTGTACGGCGTCGTGCGGATTCGGCATGTCGCCGTACTCGTGCCAGAGTGCATCGAGGTTCATCTCGACGCCGGCTGCGACCAGTTGGCCAATGCCGTTGAAGAATGCCGAGAGGCCGCCCCGGCCCTTCTTGTCGAGTGGAACTGCGACGTGATCGCGACCTTCGAGGATGGTGCTGATCAGGCCCGTCAGAACCGCCGACGGTCCGACCTCGACGAAGGTGCGTGCGCCGCTGTCGTACATTGTGTCGATCATCTCGACGAAGCGCACCGGGCACGAAAGTTGGCGGGCGAGTTGGGCCCGCATCGCTGCGACATCGTCGCTCGGGTACGGCTGTGCGGTCTCGTTCGAAAGAACGGGCACCGCGGGAGCACCGAACGTGACGTCATCGAGGAAGTCGGCGAAGTCGGCGCTCGCTCCGCTGACGACCGGCGAATGGAATGCGGTCGCCACCGGCAACCGCTTGGCGGCGACACCGGCAGCGGTGAGCTCGGCCTCGACTTGTTCGATCGCTTCGGTCGGGCCTGACAAAACGACCTGTCGTTGGCTGTTGTGATTGGCGATCACAACGTCGGCTCCCGAGCCGTCGACAATCGCGCCGACTACATCGATCGACCCGGTCACGGCGGTCATCGATCCCGGTGTCTGTGCAGCCTCGGCCATCAGGTCGCCCCGCCGCCTTGCGACGCGAACCATGTCTGCCTCGGACAGGACACCGGCGGCGTGCAGGGCGGTGATTTCTCCGAAGCTGTGCCCACCGACGTGGCGGGCCTCGAGCCCGATCGCACGCAGGACGCGTAGAAAGCCCAGACTGGTCGTGCCGATCGCCGGTTGTGCCCAATGGGTGGCGGTCAGCAAAGCCTGGTTAGCGCTGTCGGCGCCATCTTCGAACGAGGTGATCGGGAACACCACGTCGTGTAGAGATGTCGTGCCCCAATCCTGATCGGCGGCGAGATCCCATGCGCCCATCGCCTCCGAAAAGTTGATGGCCAGATCCGATCCCATGAACGTGTACTGACTGCCCTGTCCCGGAAAGACGAATGCGACGTCGCCGGTGTGGGCGCCCAACCCGTAGTGGATGCCGGTCGGTGTCGAGAACGGATTGGTCGGATTGTTAGTGATGAGCGCAACCGCCTGGCCGAGCTTGGCTCGTAGGTCGGCCTCGTCGCCGGCGGTGATTGCGAGCCGAGTCGGCGCACCAGCCATGTACGCCCGTTGGCTAGTTTGTGCCATGTACCGCAGGGAGCCGGCGGGTGCGGTCGGATCGATGTGTTGTTGGGCTTGCTCGACGATGTCGGCACCATCGACACCGCACAGCACCATCAACTCGACATCGGTGGTTCGCAATCGCGGCGCCCGGGCTGCGTCACCGACGTACTCGGACAGCGCGATGTGGAAGTTCGATCCGCCGAAGCCGAACGAACTGACCGAACCTCGGCGTTCATGGTCGGAGCTGCGGACCCATGGTCGAGTCCTCGTGTTCAGGTGGAACGGCGAGTTCACGAGGTCGAGGCCGGGGTTAGGTCTGTCAATCTTGGCCGTTTGAGGAAGCACCTTGTGGTGCAGTGCCATCACTACCTTGAATAGGCCGGCGGCACCGGAGGCAGCCTTGGTGTGGCCGATCTGGCTCTTCACTGAGCCGAGCGCACACCATTGACGGTCGTCGCGCCCAGTCGCGTTGAACGCCAGCTCGAGGCCGCCGAACTCGGCGGCGTCGCCCGCAACGGTTCCGGTGCCGTGAGCTTCGATCAGCTCGACCGTGTCGGGGCTGTACGCGGTTTTGGCGTAGGCATTTTCGAGCGCTCGGGCCTGGCCCGACGACACCGGCGCGTACACACTCTTGGATCGGCCATCGGAGCTGGCGCCCACACCGTTGACAACACAGTAGATGTCGTTGCCGTCGTGTTCTGCGTCGGCGAGGCGCTTGAGCGCCACCATCCCGATGCCTTCGCCGAGCATGGTGCCATCAGCCTTGTCGGAGAACGGACGAATATCCTCCGACTTCGACAGAGCGGGAGTCTTCGAGAAACACATGTACATGAAGATGTCGTTCATCGTGTCGACGCCACCGGCGATCACCAGGTCGCTGTCTCCGAGGTACAACTCGTTGATCCCCATCGAAATAGCCGAGAAGGACGATGCGCACGCCGCGTCGGTTACACAGTTCGTGCCCCCGAGGTCGAGTCGGTTGGCAATCCGCCCCGCCACGACATTTCCCAGCAGACCGGGAAAGGTGTTCTCCGTCCACTCGGGATGCAGCGCGAGGATTCGGTCGCAGGCCTCCTGAGCGGTGTCTTCGGCAATACCGGCACGGCGCATGCCTTGCAGCCACATCGGACGGTTCATTCGACTGGCCATCGCACCCAACAACTCTTGTCCTGATGTCACCCCGAGGATGACGGAGGCCCGGGTGCGGTCGAGTTCGCTGAACTGACCACGTATCGCATCGTCGAGCACCCGTTGCGCCACGATCAGCGCCAGAAGTTGGCTGGTGTCGGTCGACGAGATGACACTCGGCGGCACGCCGAAGCTCATCGCATCGAAGTCAACCGGCGTGAGAAACCCGCCGCGGCGACCGTAAGTTTTGTCCGGCACGGATGGATCGGGGTCGTAGTGGTCGTCGATCAACCAATGACTCGGGGGGACGTCTGTCATTCGGTCTGTGCCGGCGAGAATGTCGGTCCAGAAGCCGGTCGAGTCGACCGAACCCGGAAATAACGCCGACACGCCGACCACAGCAATCGGTGGTCGCACTGTTTGCTGGTTGGTGGTCATGGAGTCCTTCTTGGCGCTGCCCGCCGGTGGCTGACGCCGACGTCACGTGTCGTTCGTATCACTCGAGGTGGCGGGGCTGAAAGGAGAAAGCTTCAGACGGCACAGGCACACCGTAGGTGCGGAATTGGTGAGCGCGCGTCACGACGGCCGCGCCTTCCAACAAGTTTCTGGCAACCTGAGCCACAGTTCGATTCTCCGGCTCGGCCAAGAATGTCCCCGCAGTCCAAGCGTTGAACGCACCCATCGCTGGTCCGCACCAGATCTGGTAGTCGAGGCGACGGTCGGCGACGCCGTCGATCGACCAGCGGCTCGACATCCCGAGGTAGCTCCTAAACGTCAACGCCATCTTGTGCTTTGGATTCCGTTCGGCCTCGGCGACCTGGTCGGGGTCGCGGTCGTTCCAGAACTCTTGAGTTGCTTCCCAACATGCCGCGATCGACGTTCCGAGGATGTTCTTTTCGAGTTCGTCGAGTTCTTGGCGGGGAATCGCGTCGAGCGATGGGTATGCCTTGTACAAGTCGTGCAGCTTTCGGGCACGTGGCGCGAACATCGTTCCGCGCTTGAGGACCTGGAGGTCGACTCCGAGTTCGAACATGTCGGCGGCGGGAGCCATGGTTACGTCCGCGATGTCGGCGGCGGCGAGCAATCGTTTGCCTTCAGTCGATAGTCCCGACTCGAGACACGATTCGTTCACCGTGCCGGTCAACACATACGAGGCTCCCAAGGCGAACGCGGCCGCTGTGGCCTGTGGCGTCCCTATCCCACCAGCGGCTCCGAGCCGAATCGGCCTGACGTATCGATGCGTCGCCATGGCTTCGTCTCTAACCGCCTGAATCGCCGAGAACAAAGGGCCGAGTGGGCGATTGTCGGTGTGCCCGCCACTGTCGCTTTCGACGGTTATGTCCTCGGCCACCGGCAGCGACGTCGCGAGATGCGCCTCATCGTGGGTCAGCCGACCGCTGGCGACCAGGGCAGTCAACATCCGATCGGGCGCGGGATGCATGAAGTGGCGGGCGACTTCGGGACGCGAGATCTTCGCAAAGACACTGTTCGGGCGTTGCACGACCCCATTCGCATCGACGTGCACGCCGCTGTAGGCATATCGAACGATCGCAGGCGTCAACGCCATGAACGCAGCGGCCGACACTCGGCGAACCCCACGGGCGATGTAGAGATCGGCGACCGCTTGCTCGAGCGCCGGCTCTTGTGGGGAATGAATCAGATTGCAGCCCCAAGGCGCGCCGGATCCATCGAGCGCCGTCGCGAGTTCGTCGATCGCGTGGCTGACAATATCCAGGCTCAGCCCGGCCGACCCGAAGAACCCCAGGCAACCAGCGCGCGATACCTCGATGACCA
>CALFRK010000168.1 GCA_937919625.1 uncultured Ilumatobacter sp. | reverse complement strand
ACCAACCGCCGCCGACGTTGGGCGAACCTCGAACGCTGTCGACGCTGCCGCAATGAACAGGGCCCACTGCAAATCGTCAAGCAAACCGTTAGCGAAATCGTCGACGAACTCGATCGCCAAAGACCCGGTGAACACACCCGGAACCAAAGTGGCCCAGGTTGCGGTCATCGTGGTCGAATCTTCGGTGGACAGTTCGCAGGTGAGAACCGAACTTTTGATGTACGTCGAGTAGTCGACGGCGTTGAGGGATGTGTACTCGCTAGTGATCGCAAAAGCGGCCATGATTGTCTCCTAAAAGTAACAGGGGTTGGGTGGGGGGGAAGGTTTATTGGATGCCGACAGTGCCGGCAGCAGTCCACGAACCGACAACAGCGGTGACGTTTAGCCGCCACCATTCATCGGTGATCGGACCGGCAACTTTGGTGACCCATGTGCCACCAGAAGCGGTCAGCGAACCGGTGTTCGCTCGAGACGTTTCGGCGCCAGCAAAAGCGTTCGTGGCATCAGACTCAGCGGCGATCGTGATCGACGTGCCCGCCGTACCAAACAAATGCACCACCAAATACAGGAACTCGTCGGCAGCAACAGCGCCAACCTGAACAGCGGTACCAACCGCACCAGTACCCGAAATGCTTGCGGTTTTGGTGAGCAACGATTTGCCGCGCACCACACCATCAATCGCCGAACTCTTCGCTGTCAGCTTGTATGCGGCAACCTCACCATGCCCGCCCTCGAGGAAATCGTAGGTGGTGCGCACAGTTTGCAACACGTACGCTGCACCGCCCTCAGTTGAGCCGGGGGCCACCAGAGTAACAACACGCCCGGCAGTGCCGTTAGCCGCCCACTCAGTAGCGTCTACGGTGTCCCCAGTGCCCGGCGACCAGTACCCGGCGACAGCCAGATCAGCCGAGCGAACCCCTTTGAGGAACGTATCCCACGGCACCGGTGAGAACACCGTGCATTTCTTCGATTCGACATTGGCGTTCAACATCGCCTGGTTGGCGTCACCGGTCATATCGTGATCATCAACATAGACTTGGCAGTCAGTCAGAACTATGGCGGCCATCAGATGTCACCTTCCTCGATCGTGTTGTCGGGTTCGTCGCCGACCTTCTTGCGTTTCGGTTTGTCAACAACCGGGACAACAGCACCGGACTTCAACAACGCCCGCACGTTGAGGCCCGGCACATCATCAAGGTCAACAACATCACCCGGCTTGCCAAGTGTGAACAATGCGGACCGCACTACATATTTGGGCATCAGACCTTCGCTCCAATCTTCGAGAATACGATTTGCACCGGGATCGTGACCCCGCTCGGCCGATCAGGATCACCCTCGACAGGGTCAGAGGCGAATAACACGATGCAGTCAGCGACAGCGCCGCCGAGCGTCCGATCAGACATCACAGCGTCAGGTACGGAGGCGCCCTTATTCGTGCCGACCGACAACAACTGTGAGATCAAAGCGAACTCGGAATCGTCATCGGTGGCCGTTGTTTCGATCAGCAACCGCAACCGCATGATGCCTTGGCCGGCAGCACCGAACGTTTCGATGTACGAAATGTACTCGGAATCGGCCAGCACCTGAATCGACGGGTTCGCAGGATTGCGGCGCCCATTCGGGTACACGTTGATATCAGCCGAAATGTACGCCCGGATCTGGTCCGCTAACGCCACCCGGATAGCGTACGGGTCACAACCGGCAGCCATCAGGCAAGACCAATCGAATGATGGCCCCGATAGTCACGAATGAAATCGCGCACCGCTTTCGCTTCACGCTCAGACACACCGCCACCCTCAGTCAAACCGGCGAGGCCAAAACTGATGTCACGCCCATCCAAGAACGCTTTAGCAGCAACCTTGCACGCCTCAACAGCACCGGGCGGGATCGCAGCCCAACCCCACGTAGCCGTAACCACAACACGAGGAATCGGACCATCGTACGTCCACGCCCCGTTGACCTTCGTGATCCGGTCGTACGGGCGGGCCTCCCCTGACCACTGCTCAGCGGCGATCGGCTCCAACACGTAATCGACGTCAGCGGTCAACGTGGCACCGTACTCAACTACAGAAGCCACGGCAGTACAATCACGAATCCACAAAGTCTTGGACGGCCAACCCTCCGGCCTGAACGACAACGCCGACGACGCCGACGCAACAATGATCTGGCGTTGACACGCATTATCCAAACCCTGTTCGGCAGCAAGAATGGCGGCCGTGTAATCGTTCAGATCGTTGACCGTAGTCGACCACCCGTACGCCTTCAGTTGAGCTTCGCTTAGATATCGGCCCACAAGTCACACCCTCTCGAGTTCGGCGGCCTTCGCAGCCTGCTGCCGGTCGTAATAGTCCTCATCAAGAAAGGCGCCGCCCTTGTCATGCCCGGTTTTGATCCCGGTATGCACAAACAACGGCAACCCGCAACCCGCAACCCGAATACAAAACGACAGGTCCTCAGAAAAATGCGACCCCTTCGGATGGCGGATCGTGTCAAACCACACATCGCCGTACTTCTCGCGGATTGCCTCAAGTGCCAGACGATGCACGATCATGCACGCCGCCCCGGTAGCCCCAACCTGCACCAGTTGGCCGCGTGGATACTCGAACCACGGGGCGAAGCCGACTTTGTTGTCGTCCTCAAACCACCGGTACACGGTCGGGGCCGCCAAATATCTGATGCCGCACCCGTCCGGGGAACGGCCATCAGTTTTGTGGGCGAACGCCAACGCACCGACAACAGGCCGGTCGATGGCGTGCGCCGCAGAAATCAAACGCTCCACCGTGTCAGGCTCAAAACTCATGTCCGAATCGACCATGAACAACCACTCGGACTCCGACTCATCCAAAAACACTTGGGCGAGCTTGTTGCGCCCATCCACAATGCCACCAGTGCCGCACCGTTTGCCCATACGGCCATGCGGATGCATGGAACGCTGATACATGCCAGCGTCATAAAACTGGAGCTCTGTGAGCGAATCAGCGAAACACGACGAATACGAGCCGGGATGCAGAAACCCGATCGACACCTTCGCTTTACTCACGGTTCCACCACCTCGAGAAACGTCACACCCCTCGGGGTTGGCAAACGAATCGCACGGCAACCCGGCAACGCCAAAATCTCATCGGACCAAGAACCCTTATGCGGGCCGGTGTCATG
Organism: uncultured Ilumatobacter sp.; assembly: GCA_937919625.1. Taxonomy (GTDB): domain Bacteria; phylum Actinomycetota; class Acidimicrobiia; order Acidimicrobiales; family Ilumatobacteraceae; genus Ilumatobacter. The sequence continues at coordinate 3,051 of CALFRK010000168.1, read as the reverse complement.
GAACCCGGCAATCGCACCAGGCGCAAACCACGACCGGAACCGCAGAAACTCAGGAACACGCAAATGGGTTTCAGAGTCAAACCAGGCGAACCCGATCTGGCCGGCCGGAACAAACCGCATCGTGTCCATCGCATGAACCGTGACCGGCAGACCATCACACGATGCTCGTGCAGCGACAGCCCGATCCGGTTCGTACTCGATCGTATCAAGCCGGCCCTGACCGTTATCCCGCAACGCCGCACCAATCATCCAGGCCGTCTGCCCGATACAAGTACCGGTTTCGATCACATAGTCAGGCTGCAACGCCCGAACGAACGCACCGACCAGTTCGGACACCTCAAGCTCAGTGGACTGCGGATCAGTGGAATGCCACCGCTCAGGATGCGGACAATCAGTTCGCGGGGCCGTCCATCGGCCCTCACTGACGACAGTCACGACGGGCGCTTCGTGGTCCGCTTCCTGCCAGGATCCGCCGAAGCATCCTCAACGTCTCGGGCGGCGTCCGTCTGGAACGCCCACCGGAACACTTTGACAACCGGGTCCGTCGAATCCCATGCATCGCCGGGCACTAACGCCACATTGGCGCCATGCTCAGGATGCGAAACGGACCAGGGGCCGTCATCTCGTACACGTAACGTAGACATATCTGTATCTCCTTCGGTTGCAGGGTTCGGCAGGGTTTGTGACGGCCACCCTGAACCCTGCGAACAGGGCAGCCGTCACTACTTCAACTCAAGTCACGCGCTGGTCCGGTCCTGGAGGAGAACGAAAGCGCTATCGTTCACGCTGTCGGCTCCGTGCCTAAAGTGCATGAACCACGCACGCACACCGATGGGGAGCGCCGTGGTGGCATCCACCATGTTCGGGATGAACTCGATCGAAGTCGAGCCTGGCTTGTCAACAATCAGATAGTTGCTGAAGTCGCCCAGCACCAACCGGTCGTCGAGTACCGTGGTCGTCACAACCTCGGGTGCATCGTCGGTTTCCACAACCGGGCGACCAAGCAGCATCTTTGTGTTGTCCTGCGTGATGTCGCGCGAATATGTGTTCGACAGCGAGGTGCCAAGGTTGGCGATCGCATCACCCCAGATTGGGTTCATCACCCAAGTGGACCGATTGCGGAACCGCTGCGGTACAGCATTCTTGACGGCCTGGAGATCGACGTTGCCGATCGTGGCAGCCGTGGTCGACGCCGTACCGGTACCCAGTGCGGTGAAGATGCCGGTCGGCTGTGCCGAACCGGAACCGGTGCAATGGGCGGCACCTTCGAGCACGTCGCGGGCATCAGCGAACAGCATCAGCGCATCGCTGGCGAGCCCGTCAATGTCCTCGAATGCTTCGTAGGACGCCTGAATGAGTGCCCGACCGTTGTAGATCGGGACAGCAGCGGCAGCGACCGTCGGCGAGTCATCCGACACGGCCGCAAGCTCAGCATCCCAGCTAGCGGTAACACCGGCTGAGGTGATGCCGTTCCACTGGTTGCCAGTGGTCAACGACACAACACGGCTGATCGCACGCAAAGCGTTCGAGCTGCCGGCCGAAGTCAGCATGATGGTCGGGTCCAGATGAGTCGGGACAAGCAGACCACCCTGCGTGGTCGTACCAACCGCAACGGCGGCACGCTCCTGCTCGGTGAGCATCATGTCACGGCCCAACATGTACTTCTGGAAGGCGTCAGCGTACACGTCGGTCGAACGGCTGAGCAGGTTGCGCTGCCATGCGCCGTCGTTGCGGTGACGCTTCAACAGGGTCCGCATCTGCGAATCGTCCATGTCGTGATCGGCGACCGAACGAAGCAGACTGTCACGAACCTGGGCGGGGCCAGCGGAACGATCGGTCAGGACTTCGTCAGCCGACTTCGGCGACGGAATGAAGTTCGGGGACTTGGGCACCTCGGCACGCTCCTTACGGATGGCGTCCAGTTCGGCGATGCGTGCAACCTTGGTGGCAACATCGGCGATGATCTCGGCGCCACGGGCACCGATCTCGGTGGCACGAGCCTCGACCAACTCGGCGGTGCGAGTCGGGTCGGTGTCGTCTGGTGCGAGGGTTTCAAGTTCCTCGACGAGTGCGGCGCGCTCGTTCTCGAGCGCCTCAACCTGCTCGCGCAGGGCATCGGCATATAGAGCCATGATGGTTGATCCTTTCAGGAATCAAAGGGGGGTTGGTCAGCGGATCGCTTGAAGCGAACGCTGTACGGCCAACAGGGCGCTGGTCCGTGTCACCGACGTGCCCTGCTGGGCTTCACCGGGGTTTCCATCCGACGTGCCCTGCTGGGCTTCACCGGTTGAGATCTCATTGCGAAGGGCGCCGAGTAGGCGTGCCCGTTCGGTTTCGTTCAGGTCGGCCAACAGCGAACGCACGCCGACCGACGTGGCAGCGTAGGCGGGGAACACGACCGGGCCGAGCTCGAACACTGTGGCCTCGCGGATCGTTCGCAGCGGTGTCGGGTTTGACTTGTCCCACGATTCGGCGTCAACCCGGAACCGGAACGACATGCCGTCAATCGCACCCGACGCAATCGCCTGGCGGATCGGCTCCACCCTGGCGTTGTCATGCAGGCGGGCACGAACGAACAGACCGTGGTCGTCCTCGTTGATCGCCTCAATCGCACCGATCGGAACAGAGCCGGTGGCAGCGTCGCGGCCGTGGTCAAACTGTAGGACCGGCGTGAAGTTCGACAGCGATGAAGCGAAAGCGCCACGGGCGATGACCTCGTCGAACTTGCCTTCCCATGAGTCGATACGGGTCGACGTGTTGAACACGGCGCCGTATCCTTCGAGGGTGAAACCGTCGCCGCCGTCGACTGCCCGCAACTCGAATGATGCGGCGCGACAAACGTTGTTCAGTGGTGCTTTCATTAGCGCCTCTTTCCTTCTTCGATTGCGAGGATCACGACCATGATCTCGTCGTCGTCGGTGGTGTAGTCGAAGCCAAGCCGGCGGCGTTGGCGAAACCTGATCAGCGGCTGCTCGGCAGCCGGCTCGAAGATCGGCCGCAACAACAGATTCATCGGATCTCAGTCCACCCGATCGAACCACGCGCCGTACC
>CALFRK010000167.1 GCA_937919625.1 uncultured Ilumatobacter sp. | reverse complement strand
GCCAATCGCCAATCGCCACGCGGCACGTTCGGCCAAGCCCCAAGACGCTGCCTTCCCAGGACGGCATTGCCGTTCCTTTCCAGGACGGCATTGAAGTTTCGCTACGCCAGTTCTCGACGAATCCATCAGCCGACCCACCTGATCGAGGAACAAGGAAGCGATCTCGTCGGGAGGCCGCCACATTCGTGCAGCCACCACCCGATGCCTCCAACGACGTGCTGGATGATCTGAAAGCGTTTGTCCACGAGGACGCAACCCTCCTACCGCTCATCCAAGCCGCGCTGCTCCACTACCAGTTCGAAACCACCCACCCCTTTTCTCGACGGGACCGGCCGCCTCGGGCGTCTGCTGGTTGTGTTCCGTCTTGTCGTTCATGGCAGGACCCCTACTCAAACCGCAGGCCCGAAATGGCCCGACTGATCACAAGCTGTTGGATCTGCTCGGTGCCTTCGAAGATGTCGTGGATCACTGTCGGGCGTCTCGCCCGTGTTTTGTCGTGTCGGCCAGTCCCCTGACCAGGTGTTTCGCGTTCCGCTCGTCCCGTCCGTCCGGGCAGGTTCGCCGAGTTGTAGGGATGAGTAGGGATGGAATGAACCACGAACCAGCGGTCGTTGCGTAGTGCGACGGTCATGGCCGACCCGGCGTCGTTGGTGCGCTCAGCTCGAGAGCCGACCCGTGTGATTGGCGACAGGCGGCCCTCACGATGCTCGTAGGATCGACGCCAATGGCGACCATCGTCTACACGAGATTGCCGGGCTGCGATGGCACGACACTGCAGTACCGCGTGCGCATCGGCTCGATGCCGTCGCCGGCGAGCAGGTCGGCTTCGAGCCGGCGCAACGCTTTGGTCGGCTCGATCCCGATGTCGTCGACCAGGCTTCGACGGAACTCCTGGTAAGCGCGAAGCGCCTCGGCCACCCGGCCCGACACGCCGAGCGCCTCCATCAACAGCCCCGCTGAACGCTCGCGGTATCGAAGCGCCTCGGCGTTGGTCTGCAGAAGAAGGGAGGCGTCGCCGAAGCGTCCGCTCGCGATCATCGCCTCGGCAAGGTCCTCCAGGGCACAGAGGCGCGCCTGATCGGGTCGCGTCGCCACTGCGATCGCCCACGGCTCATCGGCGAAGTCACCGAATGCGTCGCCGCGCCAGAGCGCCAGCGCCGCATCGAGGCGCGCCAATCGCGCGGGCAGCGCCTCCGCCCTGGCCGCCCCGAGTGCCGATTCGAACGTGCGGGCATCGAGCTCACCGTCGAGGGGCACAAGCCGATAGCCCGACGACGAGGTCTCGAGACGAGCGCCGACGACACTGCGTAACCTCGACACTGCCATCCGCACCCCCGAGCCATCGGTGTGAGTGACGCCCAGCACCTCTGCGATGCGGTCTCCCGATACCGACCCGCCGTCGGCGGCGAGAAGCAGGGCGGCGAGTCGGCGCGCTTGAGGACGAAGTGGAATGTCCTCACGGCGAGAGCTCGTTTCAAGACCATCGCCTGTCAGCCTGCCCGGGCCACCCGGTAACGGTTATTGGGTGCGTTGGTGACCGCGATTACGATCGGGTCGATTCGACTCGCGTGCGCTTGGGCACCGATCGGAAGCGCCGATCCCTAGACGGGAAAGCCGGGACGTCGGCGAACTCGGTGCGGAGCTCGGCGCCGAGGACGCGCAGGTCATCCTTGGTGGCGATGTCTTCCATGTGGTGGGAGGCAGGTGGGCCATGAGGGTGTCGGCCTCCTCGGGTCCCGAGCACCGATTCGAGCTTGCGGTGCAGGTTGAGTCGTGTTCGGTCGTCGACCGCCATGTGGGTCTCCTCGCTGATCGGTGTGCGAGGGGAGGTCGGTTGTGGCGTCGAACCTCAGAAGATGTTGCAGAGGCGTTGGTTCGACGGTCGATCCGTTGCCTCGCTCGAGGGGAGAGGCTGATGGCGTTGCGCCCACAGTGCTGCTTGCACGCGGTCAGATACACCGAGTCGCTGGAACACGCTCGTGAGGTGTGCCTTGACCGTCCGCTCAGAGATCCCAAGTTGCCGGGCGATTTGTTTGTTGGCTAGGCCCCTGCCGACCAATTCGAGCACAACCGTCTCGCGCGGGGTGAGACCGCCGGGGTTCGCACTCGCGTGGTTCCGGTTGTCGAGGAGCACCCGCCCAACTCGGGGATCGATCGGGGCATCGCCCGCGTTCGCCGCCCGCACAGCGTCCAGCAATGCATCGGGCTCGATATGTTTGAGGAGGTAGCCGTGGGCGCCGGCGTCGAGCGCGTCGAGGATGCGAGATTCGTCGCTGAACGAGGTGAGAACCACGATCCGCGATCGTGATCCGCTCGTGACGATCCGGCGAGTCGCCTCCACCCCGTCGAGCTCGGGCATCGACAGATCCATCAGGACCACGTCGGGCTCGAGCTCGGCCGCGAGTGCCACGGCTTCTAATCCGTTTGAAGCTGTGGCGACGACGTCGATATCAGCCGCGGTTTCGAACAGTTGCTGCAACCCCTGACGCACGATGGCGTGATCGTCGGCGATCACGACCGTCACTTTCGCCGTTGAGCCCTCGATCGAGTCCGTATCCACCGGCGCAAGGTCGAGGCTCACGTGCTCGCCGCCGATGGGGCTCGACCGGGCAGGCCGTGGAGTACATGTTGGCACTGTTGGATCATGACGGTTTCCTCATCTCTGACTGACCGATCGTGGCGAAACGCGGTGGACAGTCAGAGGCACGTCGATCCGGCACCTCCAGTTGGGTCGATCAGGGGGATTTCACGCACTTTTGACAGAGGCGATACCTGTGGCTCACATCGAACACGCCTGGCGACGCAGTTCCGTCGCCGAGATCATCGATGGCGTGCTCTTGGGCCATGGGCCGGAGGGGAGCGGGAGGGGAGTCGTGGGTGCGACCCGCGCCAGGTCCGCAGTCGCTGCGAGCGGGTTCACGATCATGCAGCCCCTGACATCTCCTCGGGCGGGCGGGCCGCGGCCACTCGGTAACGATCACGACGGCGTGCACCCCGGCGATCGCCTGGCGCACCGATGAAGCGCGCCTCGTGCCGCGCGAGAGCTGCTCCATCACGTGCCGCGGGCACCCCGATCGGGGCGCTCGGCGACTCGGTAGATCGTGTCCGACGGTTCTGGGGCGGTTCGTTGAGCATGTGACGTCGACTCCTGTCAGGTTGGGTGGTCGTCTGTGTTGTTGTCTGCGCGGGTGGTGCGATGCAGCAGTGCTTCGACCTGGTCGAGCACCAGCGCCGCCGCTTCGGGGTTGGTCTTCATCGACGACCATTCGGTGGCGATCCGTACCAGTCCGCTTGCGCGGTGGAACGGGCGTCCGTCGTGGATATCGCGTGCCGCCTCTGGTCGGGCTTCGAGGTAGGCCTGCTCGAACGCGGCGCCCAGGTCCCAGGCATCTTCGACCGTTCGGGTGCCGTTCAACACCGCCGTCACCCAGCACCACGCCGCCATGTACTGCACGTCGCGCCCGGGGCCTGCCATCTGGATGCGATCGAAGTCGATCAGCGTCGGACCAGTCGCCGCAACGAGCACGTTTCTCGGCGAGAAGTCGCCGTGGTTCGGGCACAACGATTCGCCTGACGGAGCCCGCACCGCGATGCGCTGGATGAGACCTCGAGGATCGTCGTCGAGTTTGCGTCGCAGCGAGCGCAAGAGCTTGTCGGGCGTGCGTCGCCGATCGACACGGACGTCGCTGGCGTGCAGATCGGCGATGAGGCCGGCCACGTCGCCAAGCAGCGTCGGCAACACGCCCACGGTTCCTCGCGTTCCGAGCGGCGGGCCGTCGACGACCGCCATGTCCAGCGTTCGAGTGGCGCGGTCGTAACCGATCGGTTCTGGCAGTCCAGGACCGCCGCGAACGGCGCCGAACGGTGACATCCAGAGGGCCTCCATCGCCCGATGGATCGCCTCGCCGGAGTCGTCGCGGTACTGCTTTCGGATCACGTCGCGTCCGTGCCGCTCAGTGCGGACGACCAAACGATCGGTATGACCGGGGTTCAGCACCACGCTCATGCGACAACCTCCGCCAGTTCGAGCAGCAGTGCATCGCGTTCACGCGGCGCGCCGTGCCTGGCCTCGGCCAGCCCGGCGAGGCGGACCAGGGTGAGCCGTTCCCATCGACCGAGGTCGTCGGGGTCGAACGACCAGGCATAGCCGTCGAGAAAGGCCTGTCGCGAGGCTGACGCGATGGAACGGTTGCGCCGACCGACGACGTGCTCGCGTGTGAGGTGGGCGATCATGTTGCCGACATCGAGCCCACGCGGAGCCATGGCGCAATCGTCGAGGTCGATCCATGCCACCTGCTGATGGTCGACGACCAACTGTCGTGGGTGGCAATCGCGGTGGGACGGCACGAGTGGGCCCTCGGGAATCCGCAGCGCGTCGGCCGCCACATCGGTGGCCAAGGCCTGGAGCCCTGCTGGTGCACTTCGAGCGAGCTGGGCCGACTCGTCGTCGAGCCGCCACGTTCGGTCGAGATCGGCGCCGCTGTCGTGCAGGCGCCGGAGCGCCACGCCGGCGCAGCGACACGCCACCACGAAATCCTGGTCGGGCAGGTCCTCGAGCCCCCACCCGGGACGATGGTCGAGGACGCCCACGTGACCCGTGGCATCGCAGCCGAACGAAACGGGCACGATCTCCTTCAAGCCAGCGGCGGCGAGAGCGCTGAGTCGGCGGTGGTTGCCCCGGGCGCGCGGTCCGTGGAACACTTTCACGACGACGTGAGCGTCGCCCGCACTGCCGAGAGCCGTGACGCGACGGCCCGTGACGTGACGGAGCACGGTCGACACTGTGATGTCCTGCCGATACCTGAGCGAGGCGTCGAGGGCGTCGTAGAGCCGTTCGTCGGTCGGCATGCAGCCGTCATGCCATCGCATCAGCTGCCTCCACCAACTTCGTGATTCGCCGGGCTCGATCGTCCCAGCCGTGGTGCGTGAGCGCGTGGTCGCGGCCGAGGCCGGCTCGGTCGCGGCACGCCGGGTCGAGCGGGACACGGAGCATCGCCGCAGCGAGGGCGTCCGCGTCGCCCGGCGGAACGAGCGTGCCGAACCGACCGTTGCCGAGCGCTGCAGGGATCTGACCGATGGCGCTGGCGATGACCGGCGTGCCAGCCGCCAGGTATTCGTACAGTTTCAGCGGTGAGAAGGAGAAGCTGTCCATGGCGGGGTAGGGAGCGAGCGCCATGTCGGCTGCAGCGAGGCAGGCAGCGACGTCGTCGTGGCATCGCTGGCCGAGGAAGTGCACTCGATCGAGCACCCCGAGGGCGTCGGCGCGATTGTGGAGTTCTGCCCGTACGGGGCCGTCGCCGACGACGACGAGGTGCACCTGTGGGGTGTGGGCAACGGCGTTGATCGCGACATCGACACCGTGCCACGGCCGCAGAGCGCCGACGAACGCTGCGATGGTGGCATCGGCCGGCAGTCCGAGGCGCCGCCGCGCGGCGGCGCGTGTGGGGAGGAACCGGAAGCGTTCGACCTCTGCCCCGTTCTCGACGATCGTGGATCGGGCGCTGGGTGCAGCGGCGTGGATCTTGCGGGCGACTTCGGCGCTGACCGCCACCGCCAAGTCGGCATCCGTGAGCACCTGACGCTCGACGGTGGCCGCCAGTTCTGCGAAGTGCAGCCCACGCCAGGCGGCGTCCTCCTCGGCCAACAGGGCGTTCACCTCGAGCACGTGCCTGGTGCCCGGCAGGGTCTCGACGAGTTGACGGCCGGCGCTACCGAACAACGACAGACGTTCGTAGACCACGTGGGGATCGAACCGCTGGACAGCAACGGCGCAGTGTTCGACGACGTGATCGATGAACGAGAGTTTGTTCAGTTCGCGCTGAATGCCCTCGCTTCGACCGGGGTGTGCAAGGAGGCGAGTTTCGGCCAGCGCGCTGGAGAACATTGCTGGAGGGACCTCGTGTCCGGCCACGCCGATCAGCTGCACGTCGTGGCCCACCGCCGCAAAGGCCGATGTGATCGACATCAGGTGCATCGAGGCCCCCTTGTCGCCCGGTACGCGCACGCCGAGGTCGGTGCACAGCACAGAGATCCTCATTGTCCGACTGCTTCGTGGAACACGTCGAGCAGCGCCGAGGTGGCAAACGACGGTGCGAACTCACCAATCACCCGTCGTCGGCCGGCGGCGCCCAGTTCGCCAGCGCGACGATGGTCGTCGAGCAGGTCGTCGATGGCCGCAGCGATTGCGACGGGGTCCTCGGGACGGACGAGCACTCCGTCGCGGCCGCTGGCGATCAGTTCGTCGAGCCCGACCACGTCGGTGGACACGACGGGGATTGCTCTTGCCATTGCTTCGATCAGGACCGTCGGCATGCCGTCGCGGTCGCCGTTGGGGTCGATGCGGCAGGGCAGGACGAGCATCGCACACCGTCGGTACGCGGCATCTACGTCGGTGGAGGCCAGGGCGCCCCTGAACAGCACGCGTGCGGACACACCGAGCTCGATGGCGAGTTGCTCGAGCTCTGCGCGACACGGGCCATCACCGATGATCTCCAGGGTGCGATCCGTGCGCGTCGACGCTATCGCTTGAACCAGCAGGTCGATGCCCTTCTTCGGCACCAGCCGCGCCACGCACAGCACCGGGCCGTCGGCACAGGGCGTGACGGCGTCGGGCACAGGGAGGCCATTAGGCACATAACGCACTCGGCGCCCAGGGAGCTCTTGGCCAAGATGCCTCACGTTGTAGTGAGACACGGTGACCACGGCGGCTGCCTCACCGAGACGCTCGATCAATCGGTCGGCGTTGTCGACGTGGAAGATGTCCTTGGCGTGGGCCGTGACCGAGAACGTCACACCGGCCAGGGCAGCAGCATCGCGAGCCACTTCAGCGGCGGCGGTGGCGAAGTGTGCGTGCACGTGGTCGAACCCGTCGCGGCGGACGCGGTCGGCCACGATGCCAGCCTGCACGAACCGTCGCAAACCGCCATGGCGGCGGGCGCGAATGGCGCGGCTGGCCCACCGCAGCGGTCGGCGCAGGCCGACGCGGAGGTGAGCACCGATCACCGCCGCAGTCCACCGTGGCTTGCGGGGCAGGTACCGAACCACCGCACGTACCGCATTGACATCGGGGTGCTGAACACCTGCTTCGGGTTCCAGCATCGCGTCGACACCGACATGGGCACCGGCCGCTTCCAGTCCCAGCAGTTCGCGGACGATAAACGTCTCCGACAAGCGCGGGTAGCGCTTCAACACGTACAGCACGCGCAGATCGGTGGTGACGACGGTGGCGACGGTGGCGGGAACTGTCGACGCGGCCGGTGGTCCGGTCTCGAGGTCGGGGGCGCTGTGTGCACGGTTGGCCCCGATCAGCGGAGCGTAGGCCACGCTCATCGTCCCGCCCCCCACGTCATTCCGGTCAATATCTGGTCGATATTCGGCTCCGTCGGCGCGAGTTGCGACGCAGGTGCGGGTCCGTGGAACTTGCGGTACATGCCGTCGCCGGCCAATAGGGCACGATGTGTGCCTGTCTCGATGATCCGCCCGCCGTCCAGCACGACGATGCGGTCGGCATGCTCGATGGTGGACATGCGGTGGGCGACGACGAGCGTGGTGCGCGACCGTGGGAGGTTCTGGAGTGCGGCGATGATCAGTTCCTCCGAGGTCGGATCGAGCGCACTGGTCGGTTCGTCGAGGATCAGGATCGGCGCGTCGCGGAGGATGGCACGTGCGATCGCGACCCGCTGGCGCTGGCCACCGGACAGGTTGGCGCCGCGCTCGCCGATCGGGGTGTCCAGTCCCAACGGGAGCCTCGAGGAGAATTCGTCGACCAACGCCAGCCGGGCGGCTCGCTCGATGTCGGCGCCGGTGGCCCACGGGCGACCGATCGCAATGTTGTCGCGCAGCGTGCCGCGCAGCAGCGTGCAATCTTGCAGGACCATGCTGACCTGGCGACGTACCGAGCGCAGGCTGACGCGACGGAGGTCGACTCCGTCGATGCACACGGCACCTTCGGTGGGGTCGATCAGGCGTGGGATTAGTGAGGCAATCGTGCTCTTGCCGGCACCCGTGGGGCCAACCAACGCCACCGTCTCGCCGGCCTGGACGTCGATGTACACGCGATCGAGAGCCAGTTCACGGCCATAGGTGAAGCTGACATCGAGCAGTTCGATCTGGCCGCGAACGGGTGGCATCCAGACTGCGTGAGGACGGTCCTCGATCTGAGGGGCCTGACCCAGCACGTCGCGAATGCGCTCGACGGAGACCATGCCCTTCGAGAACGAATTCGAGAGCTTGGCGAGTGCCTTGACCGGCTTGTACATCGAGCCGACGTAGCTGAGGAAGACGAGCAGTTCGCCGACCGTGAGCTTGCCGTCGAGCACGCGGATGGTGCCGAACCCGATCACGAGCGCGGTGGAGATGACGGCCGTGAGGTCGACGGCCGGGCTGAAGCGGGCCTGGTATCTAGTGGCCTCCAGCCCGGCCCGCAAGCTGTTGCCCGTGAGTTCGCTGAAGCGTTCGTTCTGTCGGTCCTCCAGGGAAAAGGCCTGCACCAACTGCATCGCCGCGAGGTGTTCGCTGGCGGCGGCGGCGACGTCGCCGTCGGCCTTCCGGGCGCGACGCGATGCAGCCTTCAGCCGTGTGGTCGAGGTCCAGACCACATAGGCGAGGATCGGTGTGGCCGCCAACGACACCAGAGCGAACACCGGATCCAACCAGAACATGACGACGGTCATGCCGATCAGGAGCAGCGCGTTCGGCAACAGCACGGCGAGGCTCTGCACCGCCAAGTCTTGAGCCCGATCCGCGTCACCGGTAACGCGGGTGGTGAGGTCGCCCACTCGCTGTTCGCCGTGGAATCGCAGCGACAGGCGGTTGAAGTGTGAGAACACAGATTCGCGCACGTCGTTGGCGATGTGCAGACCCGACGAGGAGAGCAGACGCGTGGCCCAGTAGTCGAAGAACGCCGCGGCTGCGACCAACACGACGAGCGCGGCGCAGGCGGCGACGAGGAGATCGATCCGCCGGTCGCCGTTTGCGGCAGGACCCAACACGTCATCGACGACGACTCTGAGCGGCCACGGCTGCGCCAACCCTGCAAACACCTCGAGCAACGCGAAGATGCCGCCGGCGGCGAGCCCTTTGCGGTACGGACGTGCGTATCTGGCGAGAAACCGAACGTTGCTCGTTGCCGTGCGGCCACCGGGCGGTCGAGCGACGGCAGCCCCACGACGGATGCTGGGACGGCCACCGTTGGGTCGGTACCACCCGGATCGATCCCGACGGGCGGGCGGGCGCCGGTCGGCGGATGGGCGGTGGAAGAGCCACGACAGTCCCTGGAACTCGACGTCGTCGTCAGCCACGTCCACTCCGCCCAACGTTGTCGAGCGAACGGCGCCAACGGCCTGCCGCTGATATCGCCGCATGCGCCACACGCCGTCTGAGCGGTTTGGTCAGGTGTGGTTCGATGAATCTGGCGCTGCCAGGCACGATCGCACCCATCTTGTCGCTCCTTCGAGTTCTCGCCGACGTGTGGCTGCTTTCCGGCCGATGTCGAACCATTTCCGGCTCGCGTCCGGATGAGTTCGACTCTGGGGCCTCGAAGGGGCGCGGCACAATCGTACGTCAGGGCTACGACCGTCAACCGTCGAGGTGTCCTTGGTCGTACGACCAAGAGACAGATGCGCGCGCCCCGTCTCGCGCCTCAGGATGGAGTGGACGACCGGTACAGCATCGGTCACGACAGATTGGCGGCGAGATGAGCGATGAGCAGTGGACGAGGGGCTATGACGCCATGACGGAGAAGGGACGAACGACCGTCTCGTTGCGACAGGTTCTCGGGACCTCGCCGCCCGCGAACGGACTGGCCTTTCATGCCGGCAGGATCCTCTCGGGAGTCGGTTGGCTCATGGCGTGTGTCGTGATCGTCGGCGGCAGCCTGATGATGTGGCAGTTGATATTCAGTGACAGCGTCGGTGGAGACCCGTGGCTCGGCCGGCCGGCCGACGTCGGCGACACGCTCGACTCGAAGTTCTCGACCTCCCCACCAACAACGCCGACGACCACGACGGCCGTGGACGCAACAGTCGTCGGGCCCCTTACGTCAGAGCCTCCGCCGACCAGAACGACCCTGCCCAGTGACTCGGCAACCGCTTCGTCGCTCGCTTCCGACAGCCCAGGAGACGTCGTGGAGGCATCCGAGTCCAACACAACTCAGACCACGACCCCCAACACAACTCAGACCACGACCCCCAACACAACCCAGACCACGACCCCCAACACAACCCAGACCACGACCCCCAACACAACCCAGACCA
>CALFRK010000166.1 GCA_937919625.1 uncultured Ilumatobacter sp. | reverse complement strand
TTGCTGCCTTCTTGGTTGCTGCCGTCTTGGTTGCTGCCGTCTTGGTTGCTGCCGTCTTGGTTGCTGCCGTTTTGGTTGCTGCCGTTTTGGTTGCTGCCGTTTTGGTTGCTGCCGTTTTGGCCGACGCAGAGGACTTGCCCGTGACACCATCTTCGGGCCTGGCTGCATCAGCGAGTGCAGCGTCGGCCATGTGAGGAAGGGCTGCGTCGATCGAACGTCGATCAGCCACGTAGCCGACGATCACGGCCGTCACCGCTTGGCCGGCTGCCAACACCGATCGTGCACTGCGCGGCGCTGGGCTGTCCATCAATCGCAGCGGGATATAGATCGAGACATCGCCGACTTTGGCGTACGCACCGTGCGAGGCGTAACTCTCGACGACCCCTGTGCAGCTGGTGCCGATCGGGTGCCGTTCGACGAACTCGAGAAACGGCAACAGTTCGTTGACGTGATCCTGAGGCGACGGTGCCGGACTAGCCGCCTCGGCCGCCTGTCCCTGTTCGGTTACCTGAACGGATGTTTGCTTGTCGCCGCGCGAACGTCCACCACGGCTACGGCCAGACCGACCACTACCCGACGCGGCGGGTTCGGGCGCTGGCGCGACCACACCAGAGTCGTCGCCCGACGGCGACGGTGCCTTGGCCCGAACGCGCCGGTTGGCGCGCTCTTTGGCTTCGGTCGCGACGGTGCCCGTGGCACCAGCGTTGGCCTCGCGTACCGACTGGCGACTCTTGGGGCCTCGCACTGGCGAGCGCGCCACAAACACCCATCCGACATGTGGCACTGGCTTTCCACCGATCAGGCGACCTTCGTCGAAGAGCCAGTCGTAGTCACCGTGGAACTCTTGGAACGAGTCATTCGACAACACGCCGGCGCCGGCCTTGTTGGCGATCGTGAGCACGAACGCGTCACCACGTCCGATCGCCCCGGCGGGAGGGGTGACCAGTTCGTTGTTGGCGACAGCCTCGTCGAATGCCTTCACTTCTTTGCTGGCGATGCGATGCCCGAAGGTCGCGTCGACCACCACAGTGATCACAGCACCCGGGTGATCCTCCATGAAGGCGAGCACTGCGTCGTTGAGTTGTTCAAGGCTCGGCTCGCTGCGGCCTTCGGTTGCGATATTGGACCCGTCGACCACGAAATGGCCCGGTCTACTTACTTTCGCCATGTGGACAAATTCTCGATTCGTGAACGCGTGCACCAGGTGGGCGCGACGCTGTCGTACATCGTAGAGTGCCCGCCGATGCAGACCACGAAGTTCAAGGCCGTCTTCTGGGACTTCGGGGGTGTGATCCTGTCCAGCCCGTTCGATGCGTTCAACGCCTACGAGAGGCAGCACGGGCTCCCGATCGACTTCATTCGCACTATCAACAGCCGCCACCCCGACACAAACGCCTGGGCGTTGATCGAGCGTCGAGAGGTCGATTCGATCCAGTTCGATGCCTTGTTCGCGAAGGAATCAGAGGCGGCCGGTCACCTGGTTCCCGGACTCGACGTGCTCGGCATGCTGAGTGGTTCGGTGCGGCCAGAGATGGTGACGGCACTCGATCGTGTGATCGAAGCGGGATACATCACCGCCTGCCTGACGAACAACGTCTCGACCGACCATTCGCGAGCGGAGGTCGACGCGGTGATGGAGCGCTTCCATCACGTGATCGAGTCGAGCAAGGTCGGATGCCGCAAGCCTGAACCAGAGTTCTACGAGATTGCATGCGCAACAGTCGGCGTCGAACCCCACGAGGTCGTGTTCCTCGACGATCTCGGCATCAACCTCAAGCCGGCAAAGGCGATGGGCATGACTACGATCAAGGTGTTAAACGTCGCGCAGGCAATCTTCGCCCTCGAAGCCGCTCTGTCGATCCGACTCGGCTGAAATCCACTCGGTCCTGCTGACAAGCCGCATCCAGCGACCGTTAAGGTCACCGTCGAGACGCGCCAAACATGCGACGCCGAGTTCGAGGGCATCACTCGACCGGTGTCGATCTATGAGGTAGTCAGCACCGACTGAGCCCGCCGCGTCAAAGCTCGGCGAAAGTGCCTTCCATCAGGTCGGCAAGTTCCTGGTCGTGCACGGTCTTCGAGCCCGTGGCGGGGCTGCCCGACTCGACCCGCGCCACGTGTCGGAGGTCGTAACCAAGTTCCTTCACCCGCCAAGTGTGGTGCTCGATGAAGTTCCAGGCGCCCATGTTTTCGGGTTCTTCCTGCAACCAACGAATCTCCTTGGCGTTGGGATACCGGTTGCGCACGATGTCGAGCATCTGCTCGCTCGGAAGCGGATACAACTGCTCGACGCGCACGATCGCTACGGGGGCGTTGCGCTCGTCACGGGCCGCCATCGCATCCCAGGCGACCTTGCCCGAGCAGAGCACGACCCGCTTCACGCCAGCCGGGTCGACAACGTTCGGGTCGTCGAGCACCTCTTGGAACGATCCGCTTGCTAGATCGGCGATGGGTGATCGGGTCTGCTTCATGCGCAGGCCCTGCTTGGGGGCGAATAGCACGAGCGGCGTGTGGCGGACACTGTGCACCTGGCGCCGGAGTAGATGGAAATATTGGGCGGCAGTCGTGGCATTGCAGATCTGCATATTGTCCTCGGCGGCGAGCGTGAGAAAGCGCTCGATCCGGGCCGATGAGTGCTCGGGACCTTGTCCTTCGAACCCGTGTGGCAACAACAGCACGACGCCGTTGCGCTGGCCCCACTTGTCCTCGGCGGCGACGAGGTATTGATCGATGATGATCTGGGCACCATTGATGAAGTCGCCGAATTGGGCCTCCCACATCACGAGCGCCTCGTCGTTGGCCTGGGCATAGCCGTACTCGTAGCCGAGGGCGGCGTACTCGGAGAGCAGCGAGTCGTATACCCAGAAGTTGGCGCGAGCGCCCTCGAGATCAGCGAGCGGCACCCACGGCATACCCGTCTCGAAGTCGATGATCGCGGCGTGACGCTGGCTGAAGGTGCCACGTCTCGAGTCCTGGCCGGCGAGCCGAACCGGGTGTCCTTCAAGGATTAGCGAACCGAAAGCCAATGCCTCGCCGGTTGCCCAGTCGACATCGTGGTGGGTTTCGAACTGGTTCGAGCGGTTCTCGAACTGACGCACCAACTTGGGGTGCGGGGTGAAGCCTTTCGGGTAGGCGGTGAGCTGGGCGAAGATGCGCTCGAGTGTTGCTTGCTCGACGCCGGTCGCGATGTGTGGAAGCACCCCCAACGGCTTGGGCGGCCTTGGGACCTTTGGCGCCTCGCCACCGCGTGAGCGAGTTTCGTCGAGGGCGACTTGAAGCTTGCCGTGGAAGTCCCCGAGTGCCTGTTCAGCCTCATCGACGGTGATGTCGCCACGCTTCACAAGCGTCTCGACGTAGAGCTTGCGAACGCTGCGCCGCCCGGCGATCGCCTTGTACATCAGCGGCTGGGTGTAGCTCGGGTCGTCGCCCTCGTTGTGTCCGTAGCGGCGATAACAGACCATGTCGATGACGACGTCTTTCTGGAACGCCTGGCGGTACTGCCATGCCAGGCGGGCGACGCGCACGCACGCCTCAGGATCGTCGCCATTGACATGAAAGATCGGCGCCTGAATGGTCTTCGCAACGTCTGAGCAATACAGCGATGAGCGACTCCACTCGGGTGCCGTCGTGAAGCCGATCTGGTTGTTGATGATGAGATGTATGGTGCCGCCGACTCGGTAGCCGCCGATGTCGCTCATGGCGAGACACTCGGCCACCAAACCTTGGCCGGCGAAGGCGGCGTCGCCGTGGATCAGCAGCGGCAGAACCGAAAACGCGCCCGGCGGATCGATCTGATCCTGTCGGGCGCGGACCATACCCATCACAATCGGATCGGCGGTCTCGAGGTGACTCGGGTTGGCGGCCAACTCGACATTGATGTTGGCGCCCGACGGGCTCTCGTACTTGCCGGTGGCGCCCAAGTGGTACTTGACGTCTCCGGATCCCTGCACCGTGTTGTGGTCGACGTGGCCTTCGAACTCGGAGAAGATCATCTCGTAGCTCTTGCCCATGATGTTGGACAGCACGTTGAGGCGGCCGCGGTGGGCCATGCCGATCACCGCACCGTCGAGGCCCTCGTCGGCGGCGCCCGAAAGGATCTCATCGAGAATCGCGATCGCCGATTCGGCACCCTCGATGCCGAACCGCTTGGTGCCGACGTATTTCGTGGCGAGGAACTTCTCGAAAGCCTCGGCGGCGTTGAGCCGCTCGAGGATGCGGTCCTTGTGTTCTTTGGGCAGCGGCGGTGGCTTGATCTCGACGTGCTCTTGGATCCAGCGCTGCTCTTCGGTGTTCTGGATGTGCATGTACTCGACGCCGATACTGCGGCAGTAGGCGTCGCGCAACACTCCGAGCAGGTCGCCAAGTGTCAACTTGTGGGTGCCGGCGACACCATCGGTGAGGAATTCGCGATCGAGATCCCAAATGGTCAGGCCATACGTAGCAGGGTCAAGCTCGACTGGGGTGTGGGGCTCTTTCCAGTGCAGCGGATCCAGATCGGCGATCAGGTGCCCTCGAACGCGATGCACACGGATCAATTTGGCGACCGACATCTGTTTGGCGAGCATCGCCTCTTCGCGGTCGATCGGGTTGACGTCGGGGCGCCACTTGACGGCTTCGTACGGCATGTCGAGATCGTGGAAGATGTCGTCGTAGAAGCCGTGCTCGCCTAGCAGCAGCTCATGGACGCGCTTTAGGAACATCCCCGACTCGGCGCCCTGAATGATGCGATGGTCGTAGGTGCTGGTGATCGTGACGACCTTCGAGATACCGAGCGACGACAGGTTGCGGCGATCGGCGCCCTCGAACTCGGCCGGGTAGTCGATGTTGCCGACACCCACGATCACGCCCTGGCCTGGCATCAACCGAGGCACCGATTGCACCGTGCCGATCGTGCCTGGATTGGTGAGCGTGATGTTCGCTCCGGCGTAGTCGTCGATCGTAAGCTTGTTGGTGCGGATCTTGCGAATCAACTCTTCGTAGGCAGCGAGGAACCCGTTGAAGTCGAGCGTGTCTGCGTTCTTCAGCACGGGAACGACCAGCGTGCGGGTGCCATCACCTTTGTCGACATCTGCAGCCAGACCCATGTTGACGTGCTCGTGGCGGACCATCCGCGGCTTACCGTCGCTGCCAACGGCAAAATTGCTTTTCATGTTGGGCACTGCTTCGGCGATCGCCCGCACCAATGCGTATCCGATCAGGTGGGTGAAACTGACCTTACCGAGCCCCGACCTGGCGCGATAGCCGTTGATGACCTTGCGGTTTATCTCGAGCAACTTGGCTGGCATGTTGCGGAAGCTCGTAGCGGTCGGCACCTCGAGACTGGCGGACATGTTTCTTACGATCACTGCCCCGACGCCCTTGATCAGCTCGCCCGGTTCGTCGGGTGCTGCCTGAGCTGCCGGAGAGCGAGTTGGGGCGTTATCAGGAGCGATCACAGAAGCGGCGGCGGATGCCGGGCCGGCAGCGGCTACGGCAGCAGGCGCTCGATCCGAAGAGCTAGCGGTTTGTGGGTGGGCAGCGGCCAAAACCGACCGATAGTCCTCGAAGAACTCTCGCCATGATTCGCTGACCGATTCGGAGTCTGCCCTGTACTGCTCGAACATCTCCTCGACGAGCCAGGAGTTGGCGCCAAACGCTGAACCGGTCGGATCTGAGGCAGCCATGGCGCCAGATGGTACTCGCCGGTTGCCCCCTCACATCGAGATCGCAGCCTGACCAGGTTGTCAACGTTTCGAAAGTCGAATATTCGAGTCCGACATGCAAGGTCGCTATAGACCACGGTGGATCTGGCACGATAGGGAGATGCAAGGCGGCGAAGTAGACCAGACCCCGGGGGAGGGACGCCCCGCGCCGTCCGCTTCATCCTCACCGTCCTCGCTATCGACGGGGTCCTTCTCGTCGACCCCGACCCCGCCGCCACCACCCCAGCCCGCCAAGTCGTTCTCCAACTCCCCACCGGTGTTGCCGTCCAGATCAGACGAGCAACCGACTGCGATCACGACGACAGGTGTTCAGCCCGAGGACGGCGCCTCGACGTGGTATCGCTCTGATCAAGCGCGTTACAAAAGTGTGCATCGGCGCGCCAATCCCTGGTACCGCCGCCTCGGGCGCGGGATCGTCGCCCTCACCTTCATCTCGGCGCTCGGCGCCGGCCTGTACTTCGGGGCGCGCCTGATTCAGGATTATCTCGAGCGTGACAAGCTTCCGAGCCCCGGCGCCGAAGTGCCAGAGATCCGACGCACCAGCTTCCAGGTCAGGTCCAGCACTCCCGCCCCTGATGTCGACGGAACGCTCACGATCGACGCAACCTCCCGGGCGTTCGAGTTCGTCGGCCGCAACGGCGGTCCGCAGACCGGAATCCACGTCGTCAGTCCTGACGGATCGACCTCCTGTGTTCGCGGCTCACAAGGCGGCTGGGCGTTGATGACCGAGGCCGGCACCGCCGGCATCGACCCACAGGATCTCCTGCTGGTCGTGCGCTATATCTCGAACGACAAGAACTCAGACGCGATTCTCACCAACCGGCTGCGACGCGGGTATGTCGACCTCACCGAACAGGCGATCGAGGGCACCGGCCTCAATCAACGCACCCGTTACGAACTCGAGTTGGACACGCTCGAGTTCAGTGTCGACTATCCGTTGCAGTGGCAAGATTTCCAGAGCGGCGCGATCCCAGGGGTGCAAAAGACCAGTGCCCTCCCTGTGATCATCTGGCTCGACGCTGATCAGGTGCTCGTGCGGGTCCGCGATGAGCAGACAAACTGGTCGTGGGAGCGTCTCACCTATTCGGGTGAGTCGTTCACCCCGATCGATCCCGCATCGACATTGCTTGAGGACACCACTGGCGCGGCGGTCGCAGCAAGCGACACAACGGCCGAACAGCCTTAGATCCGCTCGAGCGCCTCACCATCGAACAGCGGGGTAATTCCGAGACGGTCGATGTCGCCGTTCATCTCGCTATCGCTGGGCGGTTCGAGCGATCCGGTCGCCGCTTTGAGGATCAGTGGGAGCAGGCGTGCATCGCTGGTGGTGTTCAGAAACAGATCACCGTTGCCGAGGACATACCTCACCGCCCGATCGATCGCGTCCGGCTCGGTGATTGGCTCGTACCAGCTGAAACGAGGCAGGCTCTGGTCGGCCCAACGACCGCGGGCGACGGACTTGATCGTTTGCTGCGCGACCGACCGCTCGGCACACAACTGACGCAGCGCGTCGACGTCGGAGTGGTAGGCCGTGCTGCACAGCAGCGAATGGTTGTACGGAAACAGCACACTGTCGAAATCGAACGCCTCGAGGCTGCGAACATGCATCTCGGCGATCCGCATCCCGTGCCCGGTGACACCAATGAATCGTGTCAGCCCCTCGTCTCGGGCCTGGGCCATCGCCGCCACCACGCCGTCGCCGGCGAATGCCGCCTCCCATTCGTCGGGCTCGACAAGATTGTGGAGTTGAACCAGGTCGACATGGTCGACGCCCATCCGCTCGAGCGACCGTTCGAGCTCGGCGCGAGCGGCCGCCCCAGATCGTTCGCCGGTCTTGGTTGCCAGGAAGAACCGCTGGCGATGATCGGCGAGAAACGGCCTGAGCCGGTTCTCGGACTCGCCGTACGAGGCTGCGGTATCGATGTGATTGATCCCGGCACTGTCGATCAGGTCGAGCGTGGCGTCAGCCCGTTCTTGGCTCATGTCGCCCAGCGCCGCAGCACCGAAGATCACGCGCGTCGAGTTGTGGCCGGTTCGCCCGAAGGCTGCGTGAGGAAGCATGTCACGACGGTATCAGGCAGTCCCGACGCGGTGGGTCAGCCGAGCCGCCTCGGGCAGGTGCTGTCCGGCCTCGGCAGCAAAGTTGTCGATGGCTACCGAGTCGCCCGAGCGAACCGAGACATCACGCCCTAGTGAGCAGGACGCGTGATCGTGTTGA
Organism: uncultured Ilumatobacter sp.; assembly: GCA_937919625.1. Taxonomy (GTDB): domain Bacteria; phylum Actinomycetota; class Acidimicrobiia; order Acidimicrobiales; family Ilumatobacteraceae; genus Ilumatobacter. The sequence continues at coordinate 24,669 of CALFRK010000166.1, read as the reverse complement.
CCAGGTATGCGCCTAGCACGGCCACCACACTCCCCACCAACGCGATCAACTCGACGCTTTCGCCTCTGAACGAGATCCCGAGCACGATCGACACCCCGGGAATCAGATACGTCGTCGACGACGCCCGCGTGCTGCCGAATCGGCCGGCGTTGGACCCCATCACGACATAGGCCACGCCGGTACCGAAAGCGCCCAACACGGAGACTGCGGCGGCGCTCCCCCACTCAAATGTCGAGTCGGAGATCGCCGCGATGCCAAACGGAGCTGTCAGCACGAGGGCGATCCCTAGCGCGCGTCCGATCACCGGCAGCGAACCGAGCTGTCTCTGAATTGGTCCGGCCAGGTTCAGCGCGATTCCGTAACACACCAGAGCTGCCAGGATCATGACGACACCGCCGGCGCTGGATGACCCGTCCGACCAGGAAGGCACGGCGATCAGCACGACCCCCACGAGTCCGACACCCAACCCGAGCAGTTGCCGACCCGGAGGCAGAGCGCGTGCAATCGTGGCAGCAACGATCGCCGTGAAGATCGGGTTGGCGCCGTTGAGCATCCCGGTGACGCTCGACGAGACACGTTGCTCGGCGAGCGGAAACAACGACAGCGGCACAGCCATCCAGACGACCGCCAACACACCGATTCGCAACCACGAAGACGACGGAATCGAGCGTCGGGTGGCGGGTACCGAAGCGATCACGCAGAAACCGAAGCTGATCCGCAACCAGGTGATCAGATAGGGCGAGAACGAATCGAGACCCACGGCAATCAGGTAGAAACTCGACCCCCAGATCACGCCGGGGACGGCCAGCATCAACCAGTCTCGTGGAGCGAGTTGCACCTGCTCGGGAGCCGACGAAGGAGCGACCTCTTTGGGTTGGGCGGCGAACGACATACGGACAGCACGCTACGTCGTGCGAGCGGATCGGCCATGATGGCCTGATGACCAATGGTGACCCTCCCGGGTTCCGCACCCGCGCCGTGCACGCGGGTGGCCGCCCCGACCCGGCCACCGGTGCCCGCGCCGTACCGATCTACCAGACATCGTCGTACGTGTTCGGCGACACCGACGAGGCGGCCAACCTGTTTGCCCTGCAAACCTTCGGCCACATCTACAGCCGGATCTCGAACCCGACCGTTGCCGCCTTCGAAGAACGAGTGGCCTCGTTGGAGGGCGGCCTCGGCGCGATCGGTACGTCGAGCGGACAATCGGCCGAGTTCCTCACACTGGCGGCGCTCGCCGGACAGGGCGACCACATCGTCGCCAGCGCCCAGCTATACGGCGGCACACGAACCCTGATGGAGGTCACGCTGGCCCGGTTCGGGGTCGAGACCACCTTCTTGCCTGAGCCAGAGGCCGAGGCCGTGGCGGCGGCGATCACACCGGCAACCAAGGCGATCTACGTCGAAACGATCGCCAACCCTTCGGGGATGATTCCCGACTTCGCCGGTCTCGCCGACGTCGCCCGCGCCAACGGACTCCCGCTGATCGTCGACTCGACGATGGCGACGCCCTACCTGTGTAGGCCGATCGAGCACGGCGCCGACATCGTGTTGCACTCGGTGACCAAGTTCATTGGCGGGCACGGCACCTCGCTCGGCGGGGCGATCATCGAGTCTGGCCAGTTCCCGTGGGACAACGGTCGATTCCCGTTGATGACCGAGTCGATGCCGGCCTACGGCGGGCTGAGCTGGTGGGGCAACTTCGCCGAGTACGGCTTTCTCACCCGCGTCCGATCGGAACAACTCCGAGATATCGGAGCGACGATGACCCCGTTCAACGCGTTCTTGTTCCTGATGGGGCTCGAGACATTGGCACTGCGGATGCGCCAGCACGTGGAGAACGCGTTGGAGGTTGCCCGTTTCCTAGCCGATCACCCTCTCGTCGAGTGGGTGCGCTACAGCGGCCTCCCCGACTCGCCATGGTATGAACGGGCTCAGCGCTACCTGCCTGAGGGGCCGGGCGCCGTGTTTGCGTTCGGCGTGAAGGGCGGACGGGTGGCCGGCTCACGTTTCATCGAAAGTGTTCGCATCGCATCACATCTCGCCAACATCGGCGACACCCGTACGTTGGTGATCCATCCCGCCTCGACCACCCACCAACAGCTCTCCGATCAAGCTCTCGTCGCCGGCGGGATCGATCCCGACCTGATTCGGATCTCGGTCGGGATCGAAGACGCCGAAGACATCTGCGCCGATCTCGACCAGGCCCTCTCCGCGTCGCAAGCAGGTTTGTGATGGCGATCCTCGAACGAGCTTCCGATCGACTAGCGCTGATGCAGCGCACGCGCTCGGTCGCAATCATTGGCATGTCGTCCAAGCCCAGCCGCGCCAGTAATTTCGTCGCCACCTATCTTGCCGGCAAGACCGATTGGCGCGTGTACTACGTCAACCCACATGAGACCGAGGCGCTCGGGCAACCGGTTTACCCGTCGCTCGCAGATCTGCCAGAGCCACCCGACATCGTCAACGTGTTCCGCCGCCACGAGGATCTCCCATCGGTTGTTCAGGAGTCTGTCGATGGCGGCGCCGGGGCGGTGTGGTTCCAGCTCGGGTTGAGCCATGACCAGGCCGCCGCGAAGGCTTCAGCGGCCGGCCTCGATGTCGTGCAGAACCGTTGTTTGAAGATCGAACATGCTCGGTTCGCCGGCGGGTTGCATTGCGCCGGGTTCGTGACCGGGATCATCGACAACCGCCGCACGGTCTTGATCTGAGCAGTTATGACCAACCAACTCCACCACAACTACGAGGTGCTCAAGTCGTTCGAGCGGTTCTCACAGGTCGACGACGTATTCTCGCGATCGCGTTGGGACCCAGAGGTGCAGTCGGACGCCTCCGACCGCTTCTACTCGACCTATCGGCGACCGCTGACCGACTGGCGAGCCGCTGCTGGCTTCACGCAGCACGACTACGCCTTACGCAACGCGGCCTGGCACGTGACCGACATCTTCGCCGAGATGTACGAGCACGACGACCGCCGAGACGGATTTCTCGATCCGCTCTCGATGTTGCGCGACGGTGCCGGCGAACGGATCGATTTCGACTCGCCCGACGCTGCCTCACAAGACGTCAAACATGTCGCCAAAGTGGTCGGAGCTGATCTCGTCGGAATCGCACCATTCGACCAGCGCTGGACCTACACCGAGCGGTTCTCGGTTCGAACCGGTGGCGCCAAACCCAACGATCTTCCCGCTGAGTTGACCAACGTGATCGTGATCGGACAGTCGATGGACCACGATCTGACGCGGACGGCGCCGTCCGCCTTGGCGGGCACGGCGACTGGTCTCGGTTACTCGCTCGATTCGGTGGTGTTGCTCACGATCGCCCAATACATTCGCAACCTCGGCTATTTGGCGATCCCGTCGATGAACGACACGGCGCTGGCGATCCCCTACGCGCTCGAGGCCGGGCTGGGCGAGTATGGCCGCCACGGGCTGTTGATCACGCCCGAGTTCGGGCCGCGGCTTCGGCTCGGGAAGATATTCACCGATATGCCGCTGACTCGCGATCGGCCCAAGTCGTTCGGCGTCGAACGGTTCTGCGATGGCTGTCGCCGTTGCACCGATGCCTGCCCAGCAAAGGCGATCCCAGGGGGCAAACCCTCGACCGAGCGCCACAACCGTTCGAACATCATCGGCGTGAAGAAGTGGTCGGTCGATGGGGTGAAGTGCTTCAACTACTGGTCGAAAGTGAACACCGACTGTTCGGTGTGTATCCGTGTGTGCCCCTACAACCGTGACTATTCGAAGCAGTCGAGCCGGTGGTGGGTGAAGTTGGCCGCTCGCTCCCCCAGGCTTGCGTTGAAGCTGGCCGACCGCCAAGAACACGGCAAGCGGTTGCTTCCCAAGCACTGGTGGCCAGGATCGACCGCGCCCGCCGAGTCCGACCATGTGTGAGATTCTTAAGACATGAACGTCACCTCTGGCACTGAGATCGAGGCGTTTCAGCGCGATGGTGTTGCGGTCCTGCGCAAGGTGCTCGACGCGTCTTGGATCGAACGCCTCACCCTGGGCGTCGAGTACAACCGCAACCATCCCAGCGAGTGGTCACATTGGTACACCAACCCCGATCAGTCGGTTGGGTTCTGGAGCGACTACGTCACCTGGAACAACGTTCCCGAGTATCGCCAGGTGGTGTTCGAGAGTGGTCTCGCCCGGGTTGCTGCTGAGCTGATGCAGTCGACGACAGCAAGGTTCTTTCACGAGCACGTGCTCGTAAAAGAACCGGGTGCGGCCGAGCGCACTCCGTGGCACCACGACCAGCCGTACTACTCGGTCGACGGAGACCAGAACGTCAGCATGTGGATCGCCCTCGATGCCGTACCGACCAATGCGGCCCTGCGATTTGTTGCCGGGTCACACCTGTGGAATCGCTGGTTCATTCCTCGCAAGTTCATCGACCACACGCCGTACTCGAATGAGATCGACCGCTACGAGTTGCTTCCCGACATCGACACCATGATCGCCGAACATCCCGATCAGCACCGTGTTTTGTCGTTCGAGGTCGAGCCCGGTGACGTGATCGTTTTCCACTACCGCACGCTCCACGACGCGCCGGGTAACCCATCGCTGTCGAAGTCTCGCCGCGCCGTCAGTTTGAGGTGGGTAGGTGACGACGCCGTGTGGGCCGAGCGCCCGTGGCAAGTGTCCCCGCCCTACGAGCCAGAGGGCCTGAAGGTCGGCGACCCGCTCGACGAGACACGTTTCCCACTCGTCACCTGGTAAGGAGTTAGCGATACGCAGCCGTCACGAGATCGCCCAAAGCCGTGGCTCCCGAACGAACGGGATCATCCCGAGCACTAAGACCCTGCTCCCGACCGCCCCAACTTGCCTCGCTGGCGAGCTGACGCGGCAGAACCGATACGGTTCGCCAGATGGGTAAGCCGATACTGCCGGACGGATTCGTGGTGGTCGTCAAGCGCGATTGCGAGACCTGTCAAACCGTCGTGCCAGTGTTGCAGCAGCTCGCCACGGTCACCGATCTCACCGTCTACACGCAGGACGACCCGAACTTCCCAGGCGATCCAGCGGCGATCTACGACGCCGACCTCGGTGTCAGTTGGCACCACGAGATCGAGACGGTGCCCACGTTGATCAGGGTCATCGACGGAGTCGAGGTCGACCGCACGTTTGGTTGGCTGCGCACCGCCTGGGAGGAGTTCACGGGCATCTCTGGGCTCGGCGACGGGCTCCCCCTCATGCGACCCGGCTGCGGCTCGAAAAGCGTCGACCCCGATCTCGTCGACGAGCTGAACGTGCGCCACGGAGGCGGCGTGCTGAGGTCGAGGCGGATCGAGGTGGCCGACGCCGAAGACGAGATCGAAATGATGTTCACCCGTGGCTGGACCGACGGACTGCCTGTCGTGCCACCCACAGAGCAGCGGGTGCTCAAGATGCTCACCGGCACCTCGCGGGCGCCAGACGAGATCGTGGCCACAGTGCCACCCGACCTCGTCGACGTCACGGTCGAGAAGGTGGCGATATCTGCAGTCATGGCCGGCTGCCTGCCGGAATACATGCCGTGGGTGCTGACCGCCGTCGAGGCCGTCTGCAACAACGAGTTCAACATGCACGGCCTGTTGGCCACAACGATGCCGGTCGGCCCGGTGCTGGTGTGCAGCGGGCCTGGCACACGAGCGATCGGTATGAACTCGGAAATCAACGCGCTCGGCCAGGGCAATCGAGCCAACTCCACGATCGGGCGGGCACTGCAGCTGATCGTGCGCAATGTCGGCGGCGGGCGCCCTGGCGAGATCGACCGGGCGGCTCACGGCAATCCTGCCAAGCTCAGCTTCTGTTTCGCCGAGAACGATGCCGGATCGCCGATCGGAACCCTGGCGGGTCAACATGGCGTCGAGCCAGGGGTCGACGCCATCACGGTGTTCGCCGGCGAAGGCCCGCGTGGCCTGATCGACCAGCTGTCACGAATGCCAGAGAGCTTGGCGAGCACGCTCGCTGCTCAACTCCAGGTCCTGCACCACCACAAGCTCGTGCTCGGCTTCGACGCGATCTTGGTGCTGGGCCCTGAACACGCCCGCGTTTTCGCCGAGGCAGGGTGGGATCGCGACCGGATCCTGTTCGAGTTGCACATGCGGCTCACCACACCCGCCGCCAAGCTCGAGCGCGGAGCCGGCGGCATCGCCGAGGGCATCCCAGCCGGAATGAGCACCGCCGACCTTCCAAAGTTCCGACCCGACGGGCTGATGCTCGCCTACACCGGCGGTGGGGCCGGGTTGTTGTCGTCGGTCATTCCCGGCTGGGTCAACGGCGAGATGGGTTCAAAACCTGTCACCCGTGAAGTGCGATACTGATCATCGACCTGGGAGAAGCCGACATGAGCACACGAACGATTCTCGATCCGACCGGAGAGCGCACGCTCGCCGAACGTGCCCGTCTCGCGCGACCGGCTTCGCTGGATGGGCTGACCGTCGGGCTGCTCGACATCTCGAAGCCGCGCGGCGACATCTTCCTCAACCGCATCGAGCAACGGCTCCACGAGGTCGGCGCCAATGTCAAGCGTTACAAGAAGCCGACGTTTGCCAAGCCGGCACCGGTCGACCTGCGCCACGAGATTGCGATGGAATGCCAGGTGGTGATCGAAGCACTTGCCGATTGAGGCAGTTGCACGTCGTGCAGTGTGCACGACATCAGCGATCTGGAAATTCGTGGCATTCCCGGCGTGTTCGTGGCCTCGAGCGAGTTCGTCACCGCCGCCGAGTCACAGTCGAAGTCGCTCGGCTACTCGGCGATGGCGAGGGTGTTCACACCGCACCCGATCCAGGACCGAACCGACGAAGAGATGATCGCCTACGCCGACGCCGCGTTCGACGAGATCGTCAGCCAGATCACCGCCGGCTGACCGAGTTGGGAGTTGTGCCAGGAGCGTGAGCCGATAGGCGAACTGCGACCAATCGTGACGGTGGATTCGTGCAAAATGAAAAGGAGCGAAGCGACCTATCCGCTGAATCCCCAGTCACTACTCCCAACTTATTGCCGCCGAGCCGATCAACGGCGGCGGTTGCGACGCCACTGCTGGAATCGCTCTTGCTGGCGCTGGATTCCAGTAGCGGGTGACCGAATCTCGAGGGTCTCGTCCCGGTGTGGCCGGCGAATCAGCTCACCGGTGTCGTCGCGTGTGGGGAAGCGCAATTGGAAGTCGATATTCGATTCGCCGCGGCGTGTTTCTTCCTCGGCCAGATCGCGCAGGCGGATCAGGCGCTCGTGCCGTGCGATCGACCACGGGCCGACACGCAACGACAGGTACAGGATCCCGCCAAGCAGGATCGGGAAGAAGAACTGGGCGAACCGGTACGACGCCACGCCGAGCGCTGCCTTTCGAGGGCCGGCCCCAAAGCCGGCCAGCATGCCGATGTAGCTGGTGTCGACGTACCCCAGTCCGCCTGGGGTGATCGGGATTGCCGCCAACACGTTGGCGATGCCGAACGAAATGATCAGCGCGTCAACATCCATCGTGATCCCGAACGCCCGCAGAAAAATCCACAACGCGGCAGCATCGAACAGCCAGTTGAGCGCTGCCCAAAAGGCGACCCGGCCGAGCAGCTGTTTGTCACTGATCAGCTGTTCAAGGCGCTCTGCGACGCGATGCAGCACGGTCGCCGCCTTGTCTTCATCCATTCGAAACTGCTTGGCGATCCACCGAATCACCCGTTCCGACCGGCCTTGCCCCTCCATCAGACCGAATACCAGTGCCGCCGCCAAACCCATCACGATCACTCCGGCGAGGGCAGCCGAGCCGTAGATCGGGTTCACGCCTCGCACGGGAATCGAAACGATCAGCCCGCACCACAAGATCATGTTCAAGATCACGGCAGAGCCGAGGCCGACGGTTGCCAAGGCGAAGCCGGCGTCGGGACCCGCAACGCCAGACAAGGTCATCAACCGATATCCCAAAGCCGAGCTGGCGGCACTGCCACCGGGCACGATGCTCGACAAAGCACGGGTGCTCATCTGGATCCGAAACAGCCGCCCCAGCGACAACGGAAGCCCAGCCTCGCCGAGCGCAGCCTTCATCAGCGGGGCGTAACAAGACAGGGCGACCACCTCGAGCCCGAGGCCGAGGACCAGCAGCAGGGGCTCGACGCGTTGCAGTTCGGTCCAGGCGTTCTTGAAGTCGGGGATCAGCGGAACGACGAAGTAGTACAGGACCGCCGCAAACGCCAACAGCTTGAGTGAGAGCCGAAAGTGACGACGAGGCGGTGAATCCGATGCGCTATCGATCACGGGCAACTCACCCGTGCGCAAGACCGACTCGTAGGGCTCGGCGGCGGCGGGGGCGGTGGGATCGGTCATCGTCGAACGCTCACGCCGGTCGAAGGCGCGTGCGGCCCTAGCCTACGCGCTGATCGGGACGGCGCTGATCGGGACGGCGCTGATCAGGTCGTTCAGATACGAAACGAGGTGAGCCCGCACAGCGACGGTGGTCTTGCCGAGGTGGACCACCGTGAGCTCACGATCCGGAATCACGATGATGTACTGCCCCTCGTAGCCGTGGGCGGCTATCGAGCCCTGAAACTCGGGCCACATCCACCAATGCCGCCCGTAGTCGAACCCGGAGGGAGCGTGATCGGTCGGGTCGTGCGCCACGAAAGTGCGGCCGTGATCGGCCCAACCCACAGGCAGGATTCTCTCCCCAGACCTGGTGATGCCGTCGTGGCGATACAACTCGCCGAATCTAGCGAAGTCGCCCGCCGTCGCGTCGACAAACGACGAACCGACCCACGTACCCGCCTGATCGAACTTGGGGCTCGCCGAGTTCATCCCGACGGGCCCGAACAGGCGCTCTCGGAGAAACGCCTCCATCCCTGGCCGGCCGCCGCCGACCACGGCGCCGAGGATGCGGGCGATGATGTTCGTGGTGCCCGATGAGTAGTTCCACACCGTGCCCGGTGCATGAAAAAGCGGGAGCGCCGCGGCGTAGCCGGCGTGGTCGGCCATGCCCTCGCCGAACAGCATGCCGATGCAGTGCGACGTCTCTCCGTCGACATAGTCCTCGACGAACTCGAGACCGGCACGCATCTCCAACAGATTCAGCAGGGTGATGCGTTGCCTGTCGGTACCACGCCACTCTGCAACCTCAGCAGGCGCCTCAAGGTCGAGCTTGCCGTCGGCCACCAACAGACCGACGGCTGCATGTGTGATCGACTTGGCGGTGCTCCACGAGGTCAGCGGCGTGTCGGCCGTCACCAATTCGCTTGGCCCGAAAATGGTCTCAGGCTGAGTGCCATACCTTTCGGCGACTATTTCGCCGCGGTGCATCACCACCATCGCCAACGAGATCCCGTGTTCGCTCGGGCGATCGAAGATTGCGTCGACTCGACTCTGCAAGGTCACGACTCGAACCGTAACCGTCGCCACCCAATCGGATCGACCTGCGAAGCTAGCGCCGGGCGCCGACAGCAACCGCTCGACGCGAGTACGACCGGATTTGACGGGCGAACTCAGCGGACAGTCGGGTCGGTCCACTTGCTTGGGCTGGATGGTGCCGGACTCGTGGCGATTGCGATTGCTTCGTCAACCGTTGAAGCGTGTTGTGCCATCGATCGATGCTCGGCTTTGATCAAACCGCCGACCACCGCATCATCGAAGAACCGGAACAGATTGGTGAAGTAGCCGCCCGCATCGAGGAACGCGACGGGTTTGGAGATGCTGCCGATTTGGTTCCAGGTCAGGATCTCCATCACCTCGTCGAGCGTGCCGAATCCGCCCGGGAGGGCGACGAACCCGTCAGCGCGATCGGCCATGGCTGCCTTGCGGGTGTGCATCGAGTCGGTCACGATCAACTCGGTCACGCCACGGTGCCCGACCTCACGATCCAAGAGGGCCTGGGGGATGAATCCGGCGACCCGCCCGCCGGCCTCGAGGGCTGCATCGGCGAGGACACCCATCAGGCCGACCCGCCCGCCCCCGTACACAACCTCGTGGCCCGCCTCGGCGATCATCCGGCCCAACTTCCCAGCGATGATGGCGAACTCCGGATCGTCGCCGAGATTGGCACCACAGAACACACAGATCCGCTTCAGCTCGATGGACATGACTCATAGAATGACACGCCGCCGCGACAAGGTCGACCACGGTTACCGCGAAGTACGTTGGAAACATGATGACTCCCGACTTGCTCGCCGCGGCGGCCGCGATCGATCTCGCCGACAGCGCCATCGCAACGGCGATCGCACGCCTGACCGAGCTCGGCGGCCCCGACCAACAGCAAGTGCTCGCTTACGAACTTGCCCACGCCGGCGCCGGCATCGCCACTGCCAAGGCGATGCTCGACTATGGCACCAAAGGCGACATCGAGGCCCGTCTGACCTGCGGGTTCGCGGCCGATGCGATCCATGATCTGATGACCAAGCTGATCGGGCGCGACCAACTGTGGGGCGTCGATGCCTCCTCGCTGGCCGGCGCTTATGACTTTGTCGGCACATACCGCGACCCGGATTTCCTGGCCTCGCTGGCCGACTCGCCAGGTCCTCGGCACCTCAACAGCGACATGGAAATGGTGCAGGACGCCTTCCGAGCGTTTGCAACGAACGTGATCGGCCCCCACGCCGAGCACGTGCACCGCACCAATGGCGACGTGCCCGAGGAGATCGTGTCGGGTCTCGCCGAGATCGGTGCCTTCGGCCTCAGCGTGCCGGCAGAGTACGGCGGGTACAGCGAGGGCGGCGACGACGAGTATCTCGGAATGGTCGTCGCCACCGAAGAACTCAGCCGCGCCAGCCTCGGAATCGGTGGGTCTCTCATCACCCGCCCGGAAATCCTCACCCGGGCGCTCGTCAAGGGCGGGACCGAAGAGCAGAAGCTCGAATGGCTGCCCAAGCTGGCGACCGCCGAGGTGATGCCGGCCGTCGCTGTGACCGAACCCGATTTCGGCAGCGATGTGGCAGGTATCAAGGTCACCGCCACCCCCGCCGACGGGCCCGACGGTGCTCCCGGCTACGTGATCAACGGTGTCAAGACCTGGTGCACCTTCGGCGCCCGTGCCGACGCCCTTGCATTACTGGCCCGCACCGACCCAGACCGTGCCAAGGGCCACCGCGGCCTCAGCCTGTTCATCGTGCCCAAGCCGCGCGGCGAAGGCCACGGCTTCCAGTTCACACAAGACCCAGTCGCGACCGGCGACGGTAACCGACTCGGCAAGATGGAGGGCCGCCCGATCGACACGATCGGCTACCGCGGCATGCACTCCTACGAGGTCGCCCTCGAGGACTGGTGGGTACCGGCCGGCAACCTGGTCGGTGGCGACGACGGTCTCGGCAAAGGCTTCTACCTGCAGATGGCTGGGTTCGAGAACGGCCGCCTGCAAACAGCCGCACGCGCGCTCGGCGTGATGCAAGCTGCGTACGAGGCGGCAGTCGAATATTCCAAGAACCGCAAGGTGTTCGGCGAGAACATCTTCGAGTACCAGCTCACGCAGGCCAAGCTCGGCCGGATGGCGATGATCATTCAGGCCAGTCGTCAGTTCTCATACCGTGTGGCTACCTTGATGGCCCAAGGCCAGGGGGCGATGGAGGCATCGATGGTCAAGGCCTATGTGTGCAAGGCAGCCGAGTGGGTGACCCGCGAAGCGATGCAGATCCACGGTGGCTTCGGATACGCAGAGGAATACCCGGTCAGCAGGCTGTTCGTCGATGCTCGTGTGCTGTCGATCTTCGAGGGTGCCGACGAGACGCTGTGCCTGAAGGTGATCGCCCGCCGCCTGACCGCCGGCTGAGTTGGGAGATGTACCTGGGATCTCAGCGGATACGTCGCTCCGCTCCTTTTCATTCCGCACCGATCCCCCGTAACGATTGGTCGCAGTTCGCCTATCGGCTCACGCTCCTCGCACAACTTGCACAACTTGCACAATTCGCAACTAGAACCAGTCGAGAATTTCTTCGACCGAGGTGATCCGTTCGAAATCGGCGTCGGCGTGGTCGTTGTGCGGGTCGATCAACACGGGGTGCAGGCCGGCCCCGCGGGCGCTGGCGATGTCCATCGTGACCGAATCGCCGACATAGAGGATCCGGGCTCGATCGAACTCGCTGAAGTGCGGTAGGGCAAAGTCGAAGATTCTTGGATCGGGCTTGGCGACGCCGACCACGTAACTGTCGATCACCACCCGCATGACGGCGCCCGGACCTTCCCCGGCCTGGCAGATCCGGGCCCGCAGCAGCATCTCTTCGATCTGGCCGCTCGCATTCGACACGACACCCATCGGAACCGCCGCATCAGCCAGGGCAGTCAACGCGATTAGAGTCTCGGGGATCGGCCACCGCCAAAGATGTGCCGAGCGAGTGTTGTCGAGCACCTCGGCGGCGTGGTCGATCAGATCTTCGGCGACCCCGACCGACGACACATAGGCCTTGTTGTATGAGCTCCAGTCGCGCTCGTCGGAGCCCTGACGGGACTTGTGCGCCATACCGGCATAGTGCGCCCGACGATGCGCATAGATGTCGTCGACACCGCCATAGGTCGCCAGCAAAGGGCGTAGCACGGTGGGGTCGGGCAAAACCAACACACCGCCGGCATCGAACAGAACCGCGTCGAATCGACTCATCGAGGTGGACTCAGCCGCCAAGCTCGGCGAGCCGGGCGAGGTCGATCGCACACAGGTCGAACACAGCGACGATGGCGTTCGTGTCGTCGCCGACGGCGGGGTCGGTGAAGTCGAGGTTGTCGAAGATGCACGAGGCCTCTTGCTCGGTGAAGCCGCTGTTGACGAACTCGGCGACGGCCTGGTCGCGGATCGTGCCTGCGCCTGGATCGAAACCCCCGTTGTCGGCTCCCAAGACCGTCTCGCCGCTGTCGACGCCGGCCGGGGTGCCACATACCTGCTCGTTGTACAACTCGATGTTGTCATTGGCGTTCTGAACGATGCCGCCGAGATCGTCGAGCGCCGACAGGTCGGCGTTGACGAAGTTGTAGTCGACGGCGACAAGCACCGCCTGCAAGGTGAGAAGCTCCGAAATTGAGATGCTGACGTAGTCCTTCAGCTCGGGCGGCGCCAACGGCACGGCGCCCTCGTACATCCCAATCAAATCGGTAAACGCAGCCTCCATGGCCACAGGGTCGGTGAAGTCCAGGCTGTCCAACCGGTCGCTCTCAATATCGAGCTGGCGGGATGCGACACACCAATCCGAGTTGCTATCGCCAACGTAGGTGACCACGATGCCGGTCGCCTGGTCGTCATCAACCGATGGGTCCTCGACGATCTCGTCGGCGACCTCTTCACCGGCCACCGGTGGTTGATCCGAGCTGGGCGAGTCGTCCGAGCTGGGCGCGATGCCGCACTCGCGCAGATTGTAGGTCTCGAGTTGATCGGTCGCCGCCTCCATTTCGTCGCCCAGCGCGTCGAACTCGGCGAACGACTGCTCGTCGAGCGCGAATACGTCGAAGTCGACCTCGGCGAGCAGCTGCCGAAATGATTCGGTGCCGTTGGCAGCTGTGTTGACCGCGTCGCTGATCTCGTCGGGCGCCGACCGCTTGGCATCGCTCAACAGTGCCGAAAACTCGCTGAAAGCCTGGTCCAACGCTTCGTTGCCGGCCTCGAACGAACCATCCAGCGTGTCGCTGCTGTCCTCGATGCGTTGTGCCAGCGCACACCACGACTCGTCGGACCCGCCACCAAACGAGTCGTCGTCACCTCCGCCACAGGCCGCCAGGACCAAACCAGAGACCACCAATACCGCGACGCGTTTACCCACGGGCCCCACGCTAGCGGCAGGATTTTGGGTGCGCTGGGCATTCGTCGACGCGCCAAATAGGGTTGACCCGATGGGACTCTGGAACTGGCTCTTCGGAAAACACCCGCCGCGCCCACCCGACCCCGAGCGCACCGTCGAAGCGGCCTGGGTCCCGATGTGGCAGGCCCAGCTGGTGCTGCACGAACTGTTGGAACGCGAGGTACCAGCCGTCGTCAGCGAGGACCACACCTCTCACCTGCGGTTCGGCGCCCGCGAGCCGATGGCCAGGATCTTCGTCACGGAGCCGCGGCTCGCCCAAGCTGAAGCGATCATCGAGGAGGTTATAGGCCACCCTCCGGCTCATCAGGGAATGTGAGTGTCAGAACGCGCTGGTGCGCAGCAACTCGGGGGCAAATGGGCAGTCGGAAACCAGCGAGCCCACCACGTCGTCGCTGACACCGTCGATCGAGCCGATATGGGTGATCAGACCAACCGGAACATCGTCGAGCCCGAGTTCCCACACGGCAGAGTCGATCATGACCCGGTCGGCGACAGCGTCCACGTACTGCGCCGGGAGACGTCGGCCGACACCGGTCGCCAACCAAACCGGCGTTCCGACTGTGCTGGCCACCGCAGCCAAGACGTGCGAGCCGACAGGCGCCAGAACACGCTGCGGCGAGGCGGCGACCGCTTCGATCAGCACAAGGTCGGCCGCCGCCGCCGCACGGGCCAGCGATTCGGCCGGAATCGGAACACATTCGATCTCGTAGCGCTCGAGCCGCTGCATGAACGCAGACGCCTCGTGGCGACTGTCAGCGCACAGCACCGACACATCTCTGCGCCGCATCAGAGCGGCCCCGCCGATCTCCGGCCAGCCGATCGTAACGACCACCGCCCGGTCGGGCAGCGCCAGTGAGATCTGCCGGTCGGTGAGGTCGGCATCGATCTCGTCGGCCAACTCCCAGGCCAACTCCGACGGGTCGCCGGACATGAGCAGGCGAGAACACAACCACCACACCGGGCCCAACTCGGGGTGGCGTTCAACGATCCGTCGACAGGCGATCACCAGGTTTGAAGGATCGACCTTGAGCGACGCCAGAGCCATCGCCGCCTCACGCACGAGGGCCGACGCGTCGGTACCTCTGGAGCGCGCCACATAGCGAAGATGCTCGATCGGATGCACCCTCGCACCGTACGCCAGAATCAGCGGCTTCGCCGCTGGTTGGGGCGGCGATCGTTCTGGTCGTTAGGATCCCACGCCGTGGCGACGAAACTGCCTCCCGACCTCGTACTGACGCCGCTCGACGGCGATTCGCGCGACCTGTCCCAGTGGTTGACCACCTTTCACCTCGCCAGCGTGGTGCTCGATCCGTACACGAACGAGAGTTCGTGGATCCTCAAGACGGCGGTCCGGATCCTCGAGGAGTTGCGTGGCTCGGACGTTCGGGTAAACCTGATCGTCACCGCCGATGCCGACGACACACACGCCTTTCTCGGGCCACTCACCGAACGATTTCTGGTGTTCTGCGACCCCGAGCGGTCAGTTGTGAAAGCGATGGGACTGCAGACACTGCCGGCGTTCGTGTTCATCCGCGTCGACCGCGAGACACACGCAATCGCCGAAGGCTGGAACTCCGCTGAGTGGCGGGCGGTCGCAGAGTCGATCGCCGACACCACCGGCTGGAACGTCCCGACGATTCCGACGCCGGGTGATCCGGGGTCGTTCGTCGGTTCGTCAGCCGCTGGCTGAGCGTGCCCTCCTCGGCGCGCCCACCGCTCCCCGACCTTCCGGTCGCCGAAACTTTCGAAGCGCTTCGCGACGCCCTCAGTAAGCACCGACGTTCGGTACTGGTCGCCCCGCCGGGTGCCGGCAAGACAACCGTGGTGCCGCTTGCATTGCTCGACGAACAATGGCTGGCGGGCCAGCGAATGGTGATGCTCGAACCTCGACGCCTCGCCACCCGCGCGGCCGCCCGGCGGATGGCCTATCTGCTCGGCGAACAGGTCGGATCCACCGTCGGCTACCAGACGCGCGACGAACGACACATCGGCAGCGCCACCAGGATCGAGGTCGTCACCGAGGGGATCTTGACGCGGCGGCTGCAGGGTGACCCAGAGCTGCCTGGCGTCGGTTTGGTCATCTTCGACGAAGTGCACGAGCGCAACCTGCCGACCGACATCGGATTGGCGCTCGCTCTCGATGTATCCGCCAATCTCCGACCCGATTTGCGGATCCTTGCCATGTCGGCCACACCCGACACCCGGGCACTCATCTCAGTTCTGGGCGATATCCCTGTCATCGAGAGTGCCGGTCGCATGTACCCGGTCGAGATCACGTGGATGCCCCGCCAGCGACGAAGCCGGATCGAGGACGACACCGTCGCCGCCGTCCAACGGGCGCTTGGCGAGCAGACTGGTGACCTGCTCGTATTTTTGCCGGGCATCGGAGAGATCATGCGCACCCAAACGGCGTTGCGAGACGTGGTCGGCCACAACGTTGATGTCTACCCATTGGCGGGCGCGCTGTCTCTCAGCGATCAGGATCTGGCTCTCGCACCATCGCCCCCCGGACGCCGTCGGGTCGTGTTGTCGACGGATATCGCCGAAACCTCCTTGACCGTCGATGGCGTACGTGTCGTCGTCGACTCGGGCCTTGCGCGGGCGCCGCGGTTCGACGTTCGCACCGGCATGAGCCGACTGACGACGGTGACGACAAGCCGGTCGTCAGCCGAACAACGCGCCGGCAGGGCAGGGCGCGTCGAGCCCGGCGCCTGCTACCGGTTGTGGAGCAAAATCGAGCACGGCAGCCGGGCCGCTCATCGGTCACCAGAGATCGAAGAGGTCGACCTCGCCGGGTTGATGCTCGAGCTCGCCGCCTGGGGCACCCCGGCAGAGCACCTGGCATTTCCGACTCCCCCACCCCGCAAGGCCATCAAGGCGGCATCCGAGTTGTTGCGCAACCTCGAGGCGATCGATGCCAACGAACACATAACCGAGGTCGGGCGGCGCATGTTGGGCCTGCCGGTGCACCCGCGCCTGGCTCGTATGTTGGTGGCCGAACCGACGCCGCTCGGGTGTGCGCTGGCGGTTCTGATCGACGAGCGCGACCTGCTCCGTGGTCGACCCGACGAGCTGCCCTCGGATCTGTCGCTCCGGCTGCGACTGCTGGCGGGCCGGGATGCACACGACCAGGCCGACGACCGTGCTGTCCGACGCCTGCGCGACCGCGCCAGTGACCTGGCCCGCCGGATGCGAATCGAGTTCGATCTCGATCTGATCGACGCCGACCGCGCCGGGGGCGCGTTGTTGCACGCGTTCCCTGACCGTCTTGCGGCGCGTCGCCGCCCCGGCCAGTTCCAGCTGCGCACCGGATCCGGTGCCTGGCTGCCAGACACCGATCCGCTCGCTCACGAGCCGTTCATCGTTGCCGCCGACCTCGACGGAAAGCGCGACCGTTCTCGCATCCGCCTCGCCGCAGCCCTCGACGCCGACGATGTCGCCAATACCTTCGGCGACCAGATCGACGAAAGCGTCCGGCTCGAATGGGACGAGCGCCGCGATGATCTGGTGGAACGCGTCGAACGTCGGCTCGGATCGATGCAACTCGGGGCCACGTCACGCCGGCCGCGTCCGTCCCAGGCGACGACCGCGGCGCTGATGGCCCGTACCCGATCGACGGGGTTGGCTGTGCTGGGCTGGTCGGCGTCATCGATCTCGCTGCGCCAACGTGTCGACTTCTTGCACCGCAGCATCGGCGATCCATGGCCCGACTGGAGCATCGCTGCGCTCACGGTGACGCTCGACGATTGGCTGGCGCCCTACTTGCCGGGCGCGATCGGGCGGCGCGACCTTGAAAATGTCGACTTGGCGACGGTGCTGCGGTCACAACTGCCGTGGCCACAGGGCGCCGATGTCGACGAGCTGGCGCCACGACGACTGGAGTTGGCGACGGGGCGCTCGGTGCCGATCGACTACTCGGCAGACCAACCGACCGCCAAGGTCCGCGTTCAAGACGTGTTCGGCACGACGGTGCATCCGCTCGCCGGTGGACATCCGATCGTCTTGCACCTGCTCTCACCAGCCGACCGGCCGGTCCAGATCACGGCCGATCTACCAGGGTTCTGGGCTGGCACCTGGGCCGATGTGCGCAAGGACCTTGCCGGCCGGTATCCCAAGCACCGGTGGCCCGACGACCCGGCCGGCGCTCAGCCAAAACGCCTCAAGGAGCGCTGAGTGATCGCCGCCGACGTGATCGGGCTCAACCCATGGGTGGCCATGCTGTGCATCGCGATCGTGTTCATCGGTTCGACACTGCAAGCTTCGATTGGGGTTGGCCTGGGCTTGCTGGCAGCCCCGACGTTGTCGCTGATCGATCCCGCCTTCATCCCAGGGGCGCTGACCGTGTGTGTCGTGCCGCTCACGGTCGGCATGACCATCCGCGAACGCAGCCACATCGATCGAAATGGCATCTCACCGGCTGTCGTAGGGCGTTTCGTCGGTGTCGTGATCGGTGCTTGGCTGATTTCCAGGATGGGCCAAGCCGGGATCTCCATCGTCGTGGGCCTAAGCGTGCTGCTGGCCGTCGTCGGATCGCTGACCGGCATACATTTCGCGCCGACGCCTCGTAACCTGCTCGTCGCCGGAACGGCCTCTGGGTTCTCTGGCACCGTTGCTGGCGTTGGCGGACCGCCGATGGCGCTCACCTACCAGCACTCCGATCCACGCACGCTGCGCGCAACCTTGGCGACGTTCAACATGATCGGATCGGCGTTCACAATCCCGAGCCTGGCGATCGCAGGCGTGATCGGCCACCGCGAGTTGCAGCTCGCCCTGATGCTCGTGCCGGGCGTCTTGCTGGGTTTGTGGACTGGACGGTTCACGATCACCCGCGTGCCACCCGACCGCGTACGTCCGTTCGTGCTGATCGCCTGCGCCGCGTCGGCCATCGTGCTCTTGGCGCGACAGCTGCTCTGAACTACTCGAGCTTCCGTCGCATAGGGTTTCTTTCATGGCTGACGCTCACGATCGCGACGATTTCGGCTTCACCGAGCTGCTCCCGCTCGGTCCCGACGACACCCCTTATCGCCTGGTCACCACCGATGGTGTGTCCACCTTCGAAACCGACCAGGGGACCTTCCTGAAGGTCGACCCCGCGGCGATTCGACGCCTCACGGCGGAGGCGATGCACGACATCTCCCACTTCCTACGCCCAGCCCACCTCCAGCAGCTGCGAAACATCCTCGACGATCCGGAGGCGAGCCCGAACGACCGCTTCGTGGCAACCGACCTCTTGAAGAACGCTGCGGTGTCGGCCGGCGGCGTGCTGCCGATGTGTCAAGACACGGGCACGGCAATCGTGAAAGGCAAGAAGGGTCAGTTCGTCTTCACTGGCGGCGGCGACGAACGGGCGATCGCCCACGGCATCCAGGACACCTACCTCACAAGCAATCTGCGTTACAGCCAGATGGCGCCGCTCACGATGTACGAGGAGAAAAACACCGGCAACAACCTGCCAGCCGAGATCAAGATCTCGGCGATCGACGGCGACGCCTACAAGTTCCTATTTATGGCCAAGGGCGGCGGCAGCGCCAACAAGAGCTATCTGTTCCAAGAGACCAAGGCGCTGCTCAATGAGGCGAACCTGTTGCCATGGGTGTTCGACAAGATGCAGATGCTCGGCACCGCTGCTTGTCCGCCATACCACCTCGCCGTCGTGATCGGCGGCACGTCGGCCGAGTTCGCCGTTGAAACCGCGAAACTCGCCTCGACCAAGTACCTCGACTCGCTGCCGACGGCGGGATCTGAACTCGGTCACGGATTCCGCGATCTCGACCTCGAGGCAACACTGCTCAAGCTGGCCCAGACGACCGGTATCGGCGCCCAGTTCGGCGGCAAGTACTTCTGCCACGACGTGCGTGTCATCCGACTCCCCCGCCACGGCGCCAGCTGCCCCGTGGCCATCGCGGTGTCGTGCTCGGCCGACCGCCAGGCGCTCGGAAAGATCACGCGCGACGGTGTGTTTTTGGAAGACCTCGAACGCGATCCGGCCCGCTTCCTTCCCGATCCGGCTGAGACCGATCTCGATCACGCCGATGTCGTGAGAATCGACCTCAATCGCCCGATGGCCGACATCCTCGCCGAGCTGTCGAAGTATCCGGTTCGTACCCGCGTGATGTTGACGGGCCCAATCGTGGTCGGTCGCGACATCGCCCACGCAAAGATCAAAGAGCGGCTCGATGCCGGCCAGCCGATGCCCCAGTATCTGCGCGATCACTGCATCTATTACGCAGGCCCGGCCAAAACGCCAAAGGGCTACGCGTCCGGTTCGTTCGGTCCCACCACGGCGGGACGGATGGATTCGTACGTCGACCAGTTCCAGGCCGCCGGCGGGTCGATGATCATGCTTGCCAAAGGCAACCGGTCACAGGCCGTCACCGATGCCTGCAAGACGCACGGTGGTTTTTACCTTGGTTCGATCGGTGGACCGGCCGCCCGACTGGCGCTCGACAACATCCGCAAGGTCGAGGTGCTCGAATACCCCGAACTCGGGATGGAAGCCATCTTCAAGATCGAGGTCGAGGACTTTCCAGCCTTCATCGTCGTCGACGACAAGGGCAACGACTTCTTCCAACAGGTGCGTGCCGAAGCGGCGACACGAGCTACCCAGGTCGTCGTTCGCTGACTCGGCCCATCAGTCCCAGCGATAGCGCCGGCGCACCTATCGGAAACACCTCTGAGCAGGGGTATTGCAAGGTGACACGAACACGTGTGCGATCATTTCATGACCTTGATCGACGAGCAGATTGCCGGCTACGAGGCCGAGCTCGCCGAAGCGGCGGGGGCCCTGAATCTCGCAAATGCGCAGCTGGTCGAGATCACCGAACGGGTGTCGCACGACGAATCCTGGGTCGGCACCGGCGTGCATTCGCTGAGCCAATGGTTGACATATCGGGCAGGTGTCTCACCCGAACGCGCCAAGGCGATCGTGGCGGTGGCCGAACGTCGAGCGGCGTTCCCACAGGTGATGTCGGCGCTCGAATCGGGCGAACTCTCGCTCGAACAGGTGGTCGAGTTGGTAAAGGCGCCCGCCTGGGCGGACGGCCTGGTGCTCGACTGGGGCCGGGTCGCCACCGTCGCTCGGTTGCGCAGAACGATCCGGCGCGAATGGTTCACCGGTGCGCCTGGCGAACCCGATGTCGATCATGCTGCTGGGCCTGATCGCGACCGTGTGTCGACCAGCGTGACCGACGATCACCGGTGGCGCGTCAACGGCGAGCTCGACCTCGGTCGCGGGGCAGTCGTCGACGCGGCGTTGATCGAGGCACGCGAGTCGCTGTTCGATCGCGGACACCAGTCGATCAGCACCGCCGACTGCCTCGTCGAGGTCTGCCGGCGCTACCTCGACGGCATAGAGTCGCCTACCCGCCGTGAGCGGTCCAAGACCTGGGTCCACATCGATGTGACCGAAGGGGCCGCATCAACAACGGACGGCTGGCGGCTACCCGATTCGGTGCGTGACCGCATCTGTTGCGACGGTCTCGTCCAGCCGGTGTGGGAGCGCGAGGGTGTTCCGTTCTCGGTCGGCCGTACGCAACAGATCGTTCCCGAGCGCACTCGGCGAATCGTCGAGCGACGCGATCACGGCTGCCGGGTGCCGGGGTGTTCCAGCGACAGTTTCCTCGAGGTCCACCACATCATCCATTGGCTGAACGGCGGGGTGACCGATACATGGAATCTGATCTGCTTGTGCGCCCATCATCACCGCCTCCATCACAGTGGCGTTCTGGGTATCACCGGCAACGCCGACGACCCCGACGGCACAGTGTTCACCGATTCCCGAGGGAGCCCCCTCGATCAGTGCGGAAGACCAAAACCCCCAGACATCTCTCCCCCATCTCCCGCCCGTCCGTATCAGCCACCGTTGATGGGCCGAGTCGACTACCACTGGGTCGGCCTTGGCTGGGTTCACCCCGACGAACAACTTCGTCGCCGCACACGGCACCACTCCAACTAGGCCGCTATTGAAGGCTGGGCCCGACACGCACCGAGACCGTAGGGGTAGCGCGTCGGAGGAACGAATCACGCGATCCCGTACCACCCACTGGCGACTCACCAGCTGAGTAGCCGACCGTTCTGGTCGCGAAGCTGCCGCACCGTCTCGGCCACTTCGCGACCAGAACGGGGTTCACGACGGAGGACCGACGTTAACCACCACTTCGTCAGGCGAGGCTGACGAGGTCGAGCCATTCGTCGTTGAAGTAGTCGACGTCGCCGTCGGGCATCAACAGCACCTTGGTCGGATTGAGTTCGGTAACGAACTCAGTGTCGTGGCTGACGAAGATGATCGAGCCCGGCCAACCCTTGAGAGCATCGGCCACTGCGATCCGCGACGGTGGATCGAGGTTGTTGGTGGGTTCGTCGAGCAGCAACAGATTGTTGCGGCCGACCATCAGCATCGCCAGCGCAAGCTTGGTCTTCTCGCCGCCCGACAACGTGCCGGCGTCCTGAAACACCTTCTCACCGGACAGCCCGAACATGCCGAGCAGGCCGCGCAGTTCGGTTTCGGTCAGGTTGACGTTGGAGGGAACATCGGCACGGATGTTGTCCAACAGCGACGATGCCGTGTCGAGATTGTCGTGCTCTTGGGCGTAGTACCCGGCGTGCACGTGATACCCGAACTCGAAATGACCAAGGTCGGCCTTCGTTTCCTCGGCGAGAATCCTCAGCAGGCTGGTCTTGCCTGCCCCGTTCAGGCCGAGCACGAGCAGGCGCTCGCCCCTACCGAGATCGAACCCGACATCTTCGAACACCGGCGCACCGCCATAGCCCTTGCACAAGCCCGACGCCTCGATCACGGTCTGGCCGCACCCCGGAGGATCGGGAAACCGGACCGTCATCGTTTTTGACTCCTTGGGAGCCTCGACCTTCTGAGCGGCCAGCCGGGCGATCCGCTTCTCGATGCTGTGGGCCTGGGCCGCCTTGGTGGCCTTCGCACCAAAACGATCGACGAACTTTTGCATCCGGGCAATCTCGCGCTCTTGCTCGGCGGCCTGCTTGATCAGACGCCGCTCGTCTTCGGCGCGGGCGTTGACGTACTGGGTGTAGGTGCCCTTGTACTCGACGATGTGACCCGTTGCCGTCTCGGTCGCCCGATCGAGGTGCAGCACGCGAGTGATCGCCTCGTCGAGTAGTTCGAGGTCGTGGCTGATAACGAGCAAGGCGCCCCGGTACTGACGAAGGAAACCAAGCAACCATTCCTTGGCGTCGATGTCGAGGTGGTTTGTCGGTTCGTCGAGGCACAGCACATCGCTGCCGGCAAACAAGATCCGCGACAGCTCGACCCGGCGTCGTTCGCCACCGGACAAGACCCCGATCGGCTGCTCCATCCGATCTTCGCCGAGCCCCAGCCCGGCCGACAACGAACGCGCCTCGCTCTCGGCTGAATAGCCGCCCGAGAGCCGAAACTGTTCCTCGGCACGGCTGTAGCGACCGACGTTGCGGTCGTCGGGCAGCTCTTCCATCGCGATCCGCAACTTCTCCATCCGAACCAACTCTTCGTCGATGCCTCGGCCCGACAACACGTGTTGGATCGCCGTGCGAGAGTTGTGGTCGCCTTCGATCTTGGGGTCTTGGGGCAGGTAACCGAATCCACCCTTGCGAACCACCTTGCCGGCGGCCGGTTCGATGGCACCGCCGAGCACCCGAAATAGAGATGTCTTGCCGGCGCCGTTGCGACCGACGATGCCCACCTTGTCGCGGGGCATCACGGTGAAACTGGCGCCGTCGACGAGCAGTCGACCACCTACCTCCACCGAGAGTGCCTGCGCTTGGAGCATCGCACCAGGCTACGGTCAGATCGGTGACGGCAACGGTGACATCCGCCGGCGTGCAGTTTGGCGCGTGCCTTGCCCGCCTGATCTAAAGCACGATCGCCGAGTCGTCGACCAACACCGACGGCAGGCACTCGCCCGGCTCGCCGAGTTCGCCACGCGGGGTCTTGCCGAGAGCGGCGGCCGAGTACAGCGCCAGCAACTCACTGCCCTCTTCGGTTACCTGTGGACCATCACCATCGAGCAGATCGATCGGCCTGGCCTCGGTCGCTGCCGCCCAGTCGACCACGACCACACTCGGGAACGAGCGTGGCAGCTCGCGGATGACGTCGTTGATCGCCACAGCGTCATCATTTACTTCGCTCAACGTGTAAACGATCGTCGGGCGCGGAGACAGTCGCTCCAGCATGGTGCCCAGTTGGCGGACGAATCCGTCGAGATCGCCGTCGAAGTGGTTGCCGAACATCACGGCAACAACATCCCATGGATCGCCATCGGTAGGCGTCAGACGCTGGTCGAGTACTTGGTGCCCAAACTCGATGAAGCGACCCGGTTCGGCCGCAATCTCGACGGTCCAACCAAAGTCGCTCAGCACGTCGCACATGATCCCACCGTTGCGTGGTGCCGTCGCCGCCATCACGGTGTCACCGACCAGCAGCAGGCGGTAACCGACGACCACATCTGCGATCGCTCCAGCAACCGGCCGGCTTGACGGCGTGGTCGTCGGCGCAACGGATGCCGGCACTGTCGTCGGCGGAGCCGGGATCGAGCCGCGATCGGTCGGCGGCTCTGGTAACTGGCCGAGTGCAACGGTGTCAGGAACGTTAAAGAGCCGGGGCGGGGCACTCGTTTCGTCGAACCCGCAGGCCGCGCTCGGAACGACGAACATGACCACCAGCACCGCTCGTCGGAGAACGGTGCCTGGTGTAGAAGCTCGTGCGGCCCTGAACATGCAGGGCCATTGAAGCCGATTGTGGGCCGACCCACATGGGCGGGCCCACAATTGGTTCGTTCTAAACGGTGAATCAGCCGTGAATCAGCCGTGAATCAGCCGTGAGTTCGCCGTGAATCAGCCGTGAATCAACAGTGAATCAACAGTGAATCAACGGCTCTTCAGCGAGTCGCGGATCTCCGTCAGGAGATCAATCTCCGATGGACCGG
>CALFRK010000165.1 GCA_937919625.1 uncultured Ilumatobacter sp. | reverse complement strand
CCTCGAGGCCGCCGACGGCGATCACGAACGGGTCGGTAGCGGGCGAAGCGAGTCCGCCCGCGTCTGCGCCGCTGTTGCCAGCCGCCGTGACCACAACAATTCCCGCGTTCCATGCCCGCTCGACTGCAGCGGCGATTGGATCGGTGAGATACGTCTCACCGGAGTTGCCGCCGAAGGCGAGGTTGATCACTCGGATATCGAGTTCGTCGGCATTCGCCACGACCCAGTCGATTCCTGTAATCAGACTGGCGAGCGATACCTGCCCGTCGCGTCCTGCAACCTTGACCGACACGATGCCGGCGTCAGGGGCGACCCCCATGAACCATTCGGGGTGCTCGGCAGCCAATGCCGGGTCGGCGCCCGGTGTGCGGCCGGCGATGATGCCGGCGACATGGGTTCCGTGCCCGAACGAATCGAGATACGCCGTCGTGGGGTCGGACTGCTCGGAACTAAGGTCGACGGCAGCGACCAGTTTGCCTGGGGAAGTGAGCGGCTCGACAGGGGCCACGCCGGTGTCGATCACGGCGACGTTCACTCCGGCGCCGGTGAAACCCTGATCCCAGAGCGAACGCGCACCGATCTGATCGACGACGCTATACATCGAGCCGAGCGAAAGGTCTTCGACGGCAACAGCTTCGACGGCAACAGCTTCGGCAGCCGAACTCGGACCGTTGTCGAGGTATGACATCGCAACCGCACCGGCTGCGATCATCGACACGACTCCGGCCACGGCCAGGTACGAGCCCCGTGGTGGCCGGTGCGACTCGAGCATGGTCGAAGGGCGCGGACCCTTCCAGACACGTCCACGCCGTGGCGCCTCACATGTGGGCGCGGGAGTAGCGAACGTTGAGCTCTCAGTAGTCATCGTCATGTGGCGAACCTTCCGGTCGAGGAGATAGCCGTGCCTCGCACGAAACATCGGCCTTCGGAGTAGCCCGCTTGATCGGCTTGACAAAACCTTGACTTCTGCCGCTCCCGCGGCTCACGCAGGGCACCCGGAACGACACAACGACTGCCCGGAGTGAAATCGGTGTGGCACGGCTATCGTGCGAGTTCCGGCTTCCCCTCCACACCTCAACAGTGCGGAGGAACCATGATCACGCTCTGCTGGGCCGCCAAGGGCGGCAGCGGCACCACGGTCGTCACGGCGGCGATGGCAATCGCCACGACCGAGCCCACCTTGCTGATCGATCTCGACGGCGATCAGCCGACCGTGCTCGGCCTGCCAGATCCCGATGGGCCAGGTGTCCACGATTGGCTGCGGTCCGATGCCGAGCCGGCTCGCCTCGTCGGTCTCGAGATACCGGTCAACCAACACGTCTCATTGCTGCCGGCCGGTCGGATCGCAGCGGCCGACCCAAACCGCTGGGCGGCGTTTGCCGGCTGGCTCCGCGCCGAGAAACGACGCGTCATCATCGACGCCGGATCGCAAGCACCCCCACCGGCCGTGTTCGACGTGGCCGACCAGGCGTTGCTGGTCACACGGCCGTGTTACCTCGCCCTGCGGGCAGCCATCCGACAGGCAGCGCGCCCAACCGGAGTCGTGTTGATCGAAGAGCCTGGACGCTCTCTGCGACGCGGCGACATCGAGGCAAGTCTCGGGGTACCAATCGTCGCTTCCAGTTTGCTCGACCCGGCGGTCGCCAGGGCCGTCGATGCCGGGCTGCTCGTCGCCCGTCTCCCACGGGCGCTACGCCACCAGATGCGGTTGGTCGCGGCGTGATCCCCCACGAATCTGTCGATCGGCTCGTCGCTTTGGTGTGCAGTCGTGCGGCTGCTGTTCACGGCGATGTCCACCAGGTCGTTGTCGAACAAGTAGACCGGCTTGCACCGCTCGCCTCGGCCGACCAGCGCCGGGCCGCGATCGCCCAAGCGACGGCACGGCTCGATGGCCTCGATGCGCTCGACGAACATCTCCGAGATCCCCGCATCGACGAGGTGATGGTCAACCGGGGACGCGAGGTGTGGGTCGATCGCGGCGATGCGCCGCAACGGGTTGCCGACCTGCCCGAGGGGGCGATCGACATCGTGCTCGAGCGTGTGCTCGGGCCACTCGGAAAGCGGCTCGACCGCACCACTCCGATCGTCGACGCCCGACTCGCCAACGGGGCGCGGATCTGTGCTGTCGTGGCCCCCGTCGCGGTCGACGGCACGACCGTATCGATTCGTCGGCACCGCTCGCGTCAGATCCCGATCGACCGCTTCGCCGATCCGCCCTGTGTCGCCGTGCTCACCGACATCGTGCAGCGGCGTGCCAACGTACTGGTAACCGGCGCCACCTCGTCGGGCAAGACCACCCTGCTGGCGGCGATGGCGGGGCTGGTCGGGCCACACGAACGGATGGTCGTCATCGAAGACACGACCGAGCTCGTGCTCGGCCAACTCCATGTGGTGCGCCTCGAAGCGAGGGCTGCGGGCGTCGATGGCGTCCGGTCGATCGAGACGGCCGAACTCGTGCGCACCGCCCTGCGTTTGCGTCCCGATCGGCTGATCGTCGGAGAGTTCCGCGGAACCGAGGTGTTGGCCGTACTCCAAGCGCTCAACACCGGTCACGACGGCTCGCTCGCCACCTGCCACGCCAACAGCGCGCTCGACGGTTTGCGACGCGTCGAAACGCTGGTCATGCAGGCATCACCCACATGGCCGCTGATTGCGATCCGGCGCCAGGTCAGCAGGTCGATCGATGTCGTGGTCCACCTCCATCGGTTGCCCGACGGAACGCGCCGCGTCGCTGAGGCCGTAGAGGTAATCGAATCTGACGGCGAGCCCAGCGGGCGACCATTGATCTCGAGCGGATTAGCCGTCGGCACGTTGGGGCGGGGTCGGCGATGACCACCGTATTGGTGTGGGTTCTAATCGTGCTGATCGGTGATCGTCTACGGCTACGTCCACCCCGGCGGCGGCTGACTGTCGACACCTGCCGATCGGTATCGAACGGCACGCGCAACGTCGGACTTGGGCGCGGTTGGCTTGCGCCGAGCCGCCTGATGGCGCACTCCACTGGCGTCGCCCCAGGGCCCGAGCACGTCGCCGCCTGGTGCGACGGTCTGGCCGGTGCGGTTCGTGGGGGCTCAACCCTTTCTGCGGCAATCGGCGAGGTCGATCCTCCGTCGTCGTGCACGGCGACCGTCGAGACGATCCGCCTGGCACTACACCGCGGCGCTTCATTGCGTCAGGCCTGTGCGATCGACTCGTGCCCAGCCCAGCTCGATGTTGCCCTCACCGTAATCCGGGCGTGCGCCGGGCACGGAGGTTCGGCTGCCGAACCTCTCAGTCGAACCGCGGCAACCTTGCGCGGTCGTGCCGCCGACGCCGCCGAGCGGCGCACACAAAGCGCGCAGGCCAGAATGTCGGCGGTCGTGATGACGATCCTTCCGGTCTGCATGCTGAGCTTGCTGTTGCTCACGTCTGGTTCGGTTCGCATGTTCGTCGGCTCCCCCGACGGCTTCGGCGTGGTCGTCATCGGGGCGGCGTTGAACGTCGCCGGTTGGCGCTGGATGCGACACCTGATCGGCAACGGTCTCAGATGAGACGCTCGAAACAGCGCCAGATCAACCGTGCCATCGAGGCGTTACCCGACGCGATCGAGTTGATGGTGCTGGTGATTAGGTCGGGGCTCACGCCTTCCGCCGCGATCGAGGCGATTGCCGACCAGGTTGCGGCACCATTGTGCGACACATTCGCCGAGACCAACCACCGCTTGCACCGCGGCCAACGCCTGGCCGATGCGCTCGACGCGTTTCTCGAGCAACTAGGGCCCGCCGCGGCCGGCTTTGCAGACGCTCTCTCAACCGCCGATCGGTATGGACTCCCGATCGAACCTGTGCTCGACCGGCTGATAACCGATGTTCGAACCGAACGCCACAGGCACGCCGAACGTCACGCCCGCACGCTGCCGGTGAAACTGTCGTTTCCACTGGTGGTGTGCACCCTTCCCTCGTTCGTTCTGCTCGCCATCGTGCCGGCGGTGATGGGCGCACTCTCGACGCTGCGCGGCTCGTTGCCGTGACGTCCGCTCGACTCTGTCCACTCGGCCCGATGGCTACCAACAAATGCACCGAACTTCAAGAGGTACCAACATGTATGAACTGATTCGTCTTCTTCTCACGCATCCGCAATGGCGCAGTGAACGTGGCCAGGCCACGACCGAATATGCCCTCGTGCTGCTGGCGGCGGCGCTGGTCGGCATGCTCGTTGTCGGGTGGGCAACCGCAGGCGGCGGAGCGGCGACGATCGGCCACCTGTTCGACAGCATCATCGAGTCCGTCATCGATCAGGTCTGAGGCGTGGGATTCACCCGTCGCGACAATGGCCAGGCCGCCGTCGAGTTCGCGATCGCGCTGCCGCTGGTGGTCGTGTTGCTGCTTGGCATCATCCAGGTGGTGCTGGTCGCAGGCGACCAGATCGCACTCGAGCTTGCCGCCCGTGATGGCGCCCGCGCTGCGTCGGTCGCCGCCGACCCGGCATCGGCAGCCGAGCGCGGCGCGATGGCCGCCACAACCCTGCGGCCGCTCGACGTGACGACGGTGGTCAACGATGCCCACGTCAGCGTCACGGTCGGATATCTCAACCCGACCAACGTTGCGTTGATCGGCGTGGTCATCGGCAACGTCGATCTGACGGCCAGCGTCACGCTCGCTCGCGAACCTCCATAGCCCTCGCCTGGCCGATGGTCACAGGAGGTGCCTCGATCATCGACCAGATACTGTGTGATACCGATGGATCTGCGCCTCACGACAACGCGAGTTGGCGAGCATTCTGTCGTGGCGCTCAGCGGTATCGCTGATCTCTCGGCGGCACCCGGCTTGTACGACTACCTGCGACGGGCGTGCAGCGATCATCCGGGCGAAACGCTGTTGGTCGACATCGACGGTTTGCTGGCACTTGACGACGCCGCCTTAGGCCTGCTGTTTGGCGCCGCCGCGGGCGCCCTGCAGTCAGGTGGCGAGCTCGAGGTGGTCTGCACCAACGAACGTCTGCGGGCCCGGCTGCAGGCCACACGTTTCGATCGGGCGATCGTCGTTCGAAGCTCGATCACAGAATCGGATCTGAGTGACTCGCCGTCAGCGAAGGCGCCCGAGATCGTGCATATCGCACTGCCGGGCGACTGGCACGACGCCGCCGCTACCAACGAATACCGAATCAGCACTCGGGGGCGCACATTGGAGCAGGAAGGTTTCATCCACTGCTCATACCCGCACCAGTTGGAAGGCGTCGCCAACCGTTTTTACGGTGACCTGTCCGAGCTACTGCTTTTGCACGTCGATTCCGACCGGGTCGCCGCCGACATCCGCGTCGAGCCGCCGGCCGAAGGCATAGACGAACTGTTCCCGCACGTATACGGCCCGATCCCGACTACCGCAGTCGTCACCGTCACTCCATGGCGCCGCGACGACAGCCTCTGGCACCGCCCCGAAACCCTGTAACGGAAAACTCCCGAACGGAAAGGTGTCACAGGCACCTTTCCGTTACGGGCCGGTGAAGACGCCGCTGTTGTCGGACTCGAGGTCGTCGTAGTACGAGACCTTTGGGTTGTACGTGGCGGCCGCTTCTTCCCAACTCGCCAGCTCCTTGCGGCCGACCACGAACCAGTGCACCTCGTCGGGACCGTCGGCCAGTCGCAGCGTGCGCTGGCTGGCGTACATGCGAGCCAGCGGAGTCCACTGCGACACACCCGTGGCACCATGCATCTGGATTGCCTCGTCGATGATGTGGCA
Organism: uncultured Ilumatobacter sp.; assembly: GCA_937919625.1. Taxonomy (GTDB): domain Bacteria; phylum Actinomycetota; class Acidimicrobiia; order Acidimicrobiales; family Ilumatobacteraceae; genus Ilumatobacter. The sequence continues at coordinate 26,820 of CALFRK010000165.1, read as the reverse complement.
GGTGCGGATCGGCACCATCGCCTTGACGGCGCTGACCCACACGCGGGCCTCGGCATTGCCGAGCACGTCCATTGCCTTGGCTGCTGTCAGCACCATCCGCCGACATGACTCGATCTCGATCCGTGCCTTGGCGATCACCTCGACGTTTCGGCCGAGGTTGGAGATTCGCTTGCCAAACGCCTCACGGCCAAGGCCGCGTTGCGCCATCAGGCCGAGTGCCCGCTCGGCAGCGCCGACCGAGCGCATGCAGTGGTGGATGCGTCCCGGGCCGAGCCGGAGCTGGGAGATCTCGAAGCCACGGCCCTCGCCCAGCAGCATGTTCGAGTCGGGCACACGAACGTCGGTGAACCGAAGGTGCATGTGACCGTGCGGAGCGTCGTCCTCACCGAACACATGCATCGGTCCGACAATCTCGACGCCCGGCGTGTCGCGGGGCACCAGGATCTGCGACTGGCGCTCGTGCACCGGACCATCCGGGTTGGTCGCAAGCATGACGATGAAGATCTTGCAGCGCGGGTCACCGGCGCCCGAGGCGTAGTACTTCTCGCCGTTGATCACCCATTCGTTGCCATCCTTTACAGCCCGGCAGGCGATCTGCTTGGCGTCGGACGACGCGACGTCGGGTTCCGTCATCACATAGGCCGACCGAATCTCGCCGTTCAACAGCGGCGTCAGCCACTGCGCCTTCTGCTCGGGCGTACCGACCCGCTCGAGGACCTCCATATTGCCCGTATCGGGGGCGGCGCAGTTCAGGCACTCGGAAGCGATCGGATTCTTCCCGAGTTCCATCGCGATATAGGCGTAATCGAGGTTCGAGAGACCCTCGCCGGTGTCGGCGTTGGGGAGGAAGAAGTTCCACAGCCCCTGGGATTTGGCCTTGTTCTTGATCGACTCGAGCAACTCGAGCTGCCCATCGCCATACCCCCACCGCTCGGCACGGTCCTCGCCGCGACGAAAGAACTCGGCCGTGTTCGGCTCGACCTCTTCGGCGATGAACTTCTTGACGGCCTCGTACAACGGCTGCGCCTTGCCCGACATCCGCAAGTCGTACATTTCGTTGGTGGACTCGAGTGCTGTCATTTGCCACTCCCTCTCATTCTTTGGCTCATTCTTTGGCTCATTCTTTGGCTCATTCTTTGGCTCATTCTTTGGCCAATTCTTCGGCTCATGTCGGTGACGGCGACGAACTTAGTGAGCGTGGCGACGGTGAGCACCATTCAAGCGACGCCCGATCGAATGGCCGGCATGGCGCCGCTGTCAACGCCGCTGTCAACGCCGGCGGCGTTGTCCGCGACGGTCGCCGCGACGCACAAAACGTTCCTGTTCGGCCTCGAGTTCGGCCTCTTCGGCAACAAGTCGTTCGAGGCTCGACAACCGCGCCGGGTCAAGATCGCCGGCAGTGACCGCCCGCTGCACGGCGCAGCCCGGCTCGCGGTCGTGTTTGCAGTCGCGGAACCGGCATCCATCGGTGAGGGCGAACACATCGGCGAACGCTCGCTCGATGCCATCGCCCGACAACCACAAGCTCACCGCTCGCACACCCGGAGTGTCGATCAGCCAGCCCTCGCCGGGCAGCCGCAGCAGTTGGGCCGTGACGGTGGTGTGGCGGCCACGCTGATCTCCCTCACGAACCGCGGCGGTGTCCATCACCTTGTCGTCGAGCAGAGCGTTGACCAGCGTCGACTTGCCGACCCCCGAGGCACCCAGGAAGGCGAGCGTACGATTGCCGCGGGCGTAGGCACGGATCGGCTCGATCCCGATCCCGGCCAGCCCACTCGCCAGCAGCACCGGCACCCCCAGCGCCACTTCGGCCAGTTCGGCCCGGCCCGGTTCGGGGTCGTCGACCGTATCGACCTTGGTCAGCAGTACAGCGGGTTCGGCGCCGGAGTCGAAGGCCAGCACCAACTCGCGTTCGAGCCGCCGCTGGTTGGGCGGCGATCCGAGGGCATGCACCAAGAAGACCACATCGATGTTGGCCGCCAAAGCATCGGCTTCGAACCGATCACCTTCGAATGACGCCCGGCGCACGAACGCCGAGGTTCGCTCGATGATGTGACCGATCCGCTCGCCATCGGCCGACGGCACGACCCAATCCCCGATCGCCACATCGACGAAGAGATTTCGCATCCGAAGCGGTTCGTGATCGGATGCATGTCGCATGACCGTGCTCCACCCGCGATCGATACGCGCCACCCTGCCCGGAGCCCCGGGCGCGCCGATCGACTCCCACGACGCCTGTAGAGCATCGTTCCAGCCAAGCTCACGATCGGGCGTCACCCGCCGAACGGTACCGGACACAGCGAGAGCGCCCGTTTGTGCGGCCAAATATCGGGTAGCCGGATCGGCGTGACGATGGGCTATTGCTGATCGCCGTGGTGTGCCCGATGGGGACCTCGATGCACGAGCACAAGGACTTTCGGTCGGCACCCGGACTCGAGAGATATGCACGAGTGATCTCGGTCGGCGCGCCGGGCGGGGTGGGCGGGCTTCAGCACTTCGAATCGACGAGCTTAAGCGACGCTGGCGCCATGCTCACGGCCACTCTCTACTTCGTTGATCTGCCCCAAACGCTGGGCCCGTCGCAACTTTCTGACTATCGATGTGGTGGGCTTGGCCGGATTCGCGGGCACACTCCGGTTGGGTGCGGCCTGACAGGATGGTCGCCCATCACCTAGCCAAAGGCATCAATGGCGAAGCCACTCGTCGTCGTGGAATCACCCGCGAAGGCCAAAACGATCTCCAAGTTCCTCGGCGACGCATACGACGTGCGCGCCTCGGTAGGCCATGTCGCCGACCTGCCCAGCAAGGGCCTGAACATCGACGTCGACAACGGTTTCAAGCCGACCTACGAGCTGACCGATCGTGGCAAGACAGTCGTCAAAGACCTGCGTGCGGCCCTCAAGGACGCCTCCGAGCTGTATCTCGCAACCGATGAAGACCGCGAAGGCGAAGCGATCTCATGGCACCTCGTCGAGTATCTGAAGCCCAAGGTTCCGGTCAAGCGGATGGTGTTCCACGAGATCACCAAGGCGGCGATCGAGCACGCCATCGACAACCCGCGCGGCATCGACTACGGCCTCGTCGACGCTGCAGAGACGCGCCGCATCCTCGACCGTCTTTACGGATACGAGGTGTCGCCCGTGTTGTGGCGCCGGGTCAATCGTGGGCTCTCGGCCGGTCGCGTGCAGAGCCCATCGATCCGTTTGATCGTCCAGCGCGAACGTGAGCGGATCGCGTTCGTTGCGGCCGATTACTGGGACATCGACCTCGTCACGTCAACCACCCCATCGTTCGATGCCAAGCTGGTCGAGGTCGATGGTGCGCGGATTGCGTCCGGTAAAGACTTCGACGATCGTGGCCAAATCAACGCCAAGGCGACACCGATCGACGAAACGCGGGCGCGCTCACTCGCCGCCGGGCTCGAGGCGGCCACCTTCTCGGTGCGATCGGTCGAAGAAAAGCCATATCGCTCGTCGCCGAAACCGCCGTTCATGACATCTACCCTCCAGCAAGAGGGCGGACGCAAGCTGCGCCTATCTGCTTCCCAGGTGATGCGGGTGGCACAGGGCCTCTACGAACGTGGCTTCATCACCTACATGCGTACCGACAGTGTCACCCTGAGCGATGAGGCGATCAAGGCGACCAGGGCCTCGATCGCCTCCGAGTACGGCCAAAACCACCTATCTCCGCAACCCAAGCAGTACACATCGAAGTCGAAGAACGCCCAAGAGGCGCACGAGGCCGTGCGCCCCGCAACGCCGTACCGCTCACCTCAACAGGTGCAAGGCGAGCTCAATAGCCAAGACCTGGCGTTGTACCGCCTGATCTGGCAACGCACACTTGCCTCGCAGATGGCCGACGCTGCAGGCGTCACCGTCAGCGTGCGGCTGGGTGCGATCTCCGAGCATGAGCAGACCGATTGTGAGTTCAACGCCTCGGGTACCACGATCACGTTCGCCGGATACCGCGCTGTCTACGTGGCAACCGACGATGGCGACGGCACCAAAGAAGCTCTACTGCCATCGTTGGCTCAGGGCGAGGTCGTGCCGGTCGACTCGCTGACACCGAACGGTCACACGACATCGCCACCTGCCCGCTACACCGAGGCCTCGTTGGTCAAGCGACTCGAGGAACTCGAAATCGGGCGGCCATCGACGTGGGCCTCGATCATCCAGACCGTGCAAGATCGCGGCTATGTCTGGAAAAAGGGTCAGGCGCTGGTGCCGACCTGGACAGCGTTTGCAGTGGTCGGCCTGCTCGAACAGCACTTCTCCGACCTGGTCGACTACGAGCTCACGGCCAAGATGGACGATGACCTCGATGAGATCGCCAACGGTCGTCAACAAAAAGACCAGTGGCTCCAGCGCTTCTACTTCGGCGACGACGGCCCGCTGCCGGGCCTGAAGAAGATCGTCGAGGAGAACCTCGACAAGATCGACGCTGCCGCGATCAACACGTTCCCGCTCGGACCCGACGAAAACGGCGAGCTGATCGTCGTCAAGCCCGGCAAGTACGGTCCGTACGTCAAGCGTGGCGAAGACACCGCCAGCGTGCCCGAAGACCTGGCTCCCGACGAGCTGACTGTCGCCAAGGCGATCGAGCTGCTGGCGCTGCCAAAGAGCGACGAACCGATCGGCGAGCTCGACGGTTACCCAGTGTTCGCCAAGAGCGGACGCTTCGGGCCTTACGTGCAATGGGGCGCCGCCGACAACCTGCCGCCGGGGCTCGAGAAGCCCAGGATGTCAAGTCTGTTCAGCACGATGTCGCTCGATCACATCACGATCGACCAGGCCGAACAACTGTTGCAGTTGCCGCGCTCGCTCGGCCAAGACCCCGAGGACGGCAAGGAGATCGTCGCCAACAACGGTCGCTATGGCCCATACGTCGTGAAGGAAAAGGACTTCCGTTCGATCGACTCGGAAGGCCAGCTGCTCACCATCTCGCTCGACGAGGCCTCGACGATCTTCAAGCTTCCAAAGGTGTTCAAGCGCGGCGGAACGAACATGGCCGCCAAGGGACCGCTGCGAGAGTTTGGCAACGACCCGGTCAGCGAACGTGCAGTTACAGCCAAAGACGGCCGCTTCGGGGTGTACGTCACCGACGGCGAGACCAACGCATCGATCGGCAAAGGCGACCGGATCGAGGAGATCAGCCCCGAGCGAGCGTTCGAACTACTGGCGATCCGCCGCGACGCTGTGATCGCCAAGGGTGGTATCGCCAAAAAACGCCCAGCCAAAAAACGCCCAGCCAAAAAGGCCGCAGCGAAGAAGAGTGTCGCCAAAAAGCTCGCCGACTAATCCCTCGATCGGAGGCACCGCGACACCGTTGTGAGGTCATGGACAACCGTCGACTGATCGGTCAAGCTGCCCGCGCCGCCGGGTCGTCGTTCCATCCGCGACGTGTCATCTCCGCCCTGAGGGCGGCGATCGCTCGACGTCCGCTCGCGTGTTGGTCTTGGGTCGATGATTTCCTGGCTGCGTCGAACGCATCTCGAATGCCGAGCCGATCGGCGAGCCCGAGTGCCAGCGGAACGACTGGGCTTCTGGCATGTTCGACGTCCATCAAGAGCTGGGCTGTGTGGACGTCATCGTTTTCGGCTTCTGTCAGAAGGGCGAGCAGCAGCAGGGTGTTGTTCGCCTTGCGGCTGAGCCGTCCCGTGACGGCGTCGGCTGCGTGATCGCGGATGAGTGGACGAGCTGAGTCAAGGTCTTCGAGGGCCAGGTAGGTGATGGCGCGGATCTCGTCACCGTTGAAGTAGACGTATTGGAAGTCATCCAGGAAATCGGCGATCGCCAGCGCCGCGGTCGTGTCGCCGAGAGCCACGTGGGCCACACCTGCCGAGGCCAACACCTCCGCCAGGATCGTGGTCCTTGGCGCCGAGGTAGAAAGCAGCGTTTGGGCCCTGATCTGGTTCTCCAATGCCTGTTGGTCGTGGCCGAGGTAGGCGTTCGCCCAACCGCCAATCGTCTCACCAACGCACAAGAGCTGAGACCTCACGATCGAGTCGGGCATATCAGCAACCGGGCCGACGCAGTCATGGATCGACGATAGACACGCTTCCGCGCTGTCGGAGTGGAGCTCGGAAAAGGCGCGCCACATGACTCCGACCGCATTGGAGAACGGATCAGGTGATCCTTCGAGCTCGGCGGTCGCCGATTCGAGATCACCAATATCGTGTTGAACGATCGTGTAGATGCGGACTTGGTGCAGGCCAACAGTGCTGAGAGGATCGGCGTCGCGGAGATGGCTCAGACAATCGCTGACCAGCGACAGCAGATCTTCGGGTTGCGTCTGGAGGGCTGACGACGCGCTGAACACGAGTCGTCCGGCGTCCTCCCAACGATCGCGAAACCCGGCCCACTTGATCGCCGCACGAATATTGTCCCGATCGGCGGCAACCGATGGGGGAAGGGTGCCCGGCCAGTAGCCGATGTCGTAGGGCTCGCACAGACGGAGGTAGTGGTCGAGATGCCGGTCGCGAACCTGTTCGGCCCGACCGTCCTGGTCGAGGGCGTCTTCGGCATAGGCGGCGGTGGTCTCGAGCAGCCGGAACCTGACGCCGTCCGCCACACGTCCGCTCACCACCAGCGACTTGGCGATCAGCGAGTCGATCAAATCCAACGCCCCATGACGAGTCAGCTGGGCGATCGAGACGGCGGCGGCGAGATCGAATGTTCCTACAAAGACTCCGAGGGTTCGGAGCAGTGTCTGTTCGTCGTCGTCGAGCAGCTGGTAACTCCAATCGAGCGTGTCCTCCAACGTCCGTTTCGACCTTCGCCGGCGACCGCCCCGCAACAACTCGAAGCGTTCGCCGATCCCGGCCAGCAACTCGGCAGGCGACATCACGTTGGCGCGGGCGGCGGCGAGTTCGATCGCCAAGGGCGAGCCGTCGAGATGCCGGCACAGCTCGGCGATCGTCGAGCGGTCACCGGCAACGAGGCTCAGCGATGAATCGGCGGCAAGCGCCCGCTCGACGAACAGCTCTACCGCTGCGCTCGACTCTCCCTCAGCCTCCAACGGTGACAAGCGGATCGCTCGCTCTCCGTCGACATCGAAGAACTCGCGGGTCGTGGCCAGAATCCTCGAACTGCCAGCGCGGGACACGAAGGCGTCGACAAAATCTGCGCAAGCATCGACCAGATGCTCACAGTTGTCGAGGATCAGCAACACACCGAGATCGCCCAAGTAGTCGATCACCTGAGTCGTCGGATCACTGCCCGTGAGGACCAGCCCGACGACCGCCGCCACCGTGGCCGGCACCAGATCGCCGTCGGTGACCGGGGTCAGGTCGACGAACCAGACACCAGCCGGGTGGTGTGCCAGCTCTGCTTCACCTACCGCCAACGCCAACCTTGTCTTGCCGGTGCCTCCGGCCGCAGTCAACGTCACCAACCGAAACTCGGCCAACGCGGAGCGAACCGCAGCTAACTCAACCTTGCGGCCGATCAGCCGTGACGGTGAGGTCGGTAGGTTCGTTCGAGTCGGTGCGACGATCCGCAATGGAGCGAAGTCGCCGTCACCGAGCTGAAAGACCTGGACCGGCTCGGGAACGTCACGCAAGTGATGCGAGCCGAGGTCGACACCGCCGACCGCAGCCGCCAGGCCCACCTGCTCGGTGAACAGCACCTGCCCACCATGGCCAACCGACTCCAATCGGGCGGCCAGGTTGACCACCGGTCCGAAATAGTCGCCCGCCCGCTCTTGAGCCTCACCGAGGTGGAGGCCGATTCGAACACGCAGCACCGGGCCGGGCCATGTCACTCGCTCCAACTCGGCCTGAACGGCCTCAGCTGCGGCAACTGCGTCGGAGGCCCGACTAAACGCAACCGCAAACGAGTCGCCCGCCGTGGTGAACACATAGCCATCTCGCGACTCGAACTCGTTGCGAAGGATCTCGTCGTGAACCTCGAGGCTGAGCGACATGGACCTCTGGTCCTGAGCCCAGTGCCGGGTCGAACCCTCTACATCGGTGAACAGAAATGTCACGATGCCAGTCGGAGCCCCAACCTTGCCCTGCCCGTCCCCCTCGCTCACGACCGTCACGATAGAACCAGTCGGTCACAATCGCCCGATCAGACCGCTGGATCGGCATGGGACGCGTGTTCCGCGTCCGTCGGACAGGGTTGTATTGCGCGCCCTTCCAGCCAGCACCAGCCGGCGGCGATCGAAGGACCGGTCATGGGAACACAACAAGAGCTCGGATACGAAGTGACGAAGCCGAACGTCGCGCAGCGCGGTGTGCAAGTAGTCGCATCCAGTCGACCCGGTGCATGGTTGTTCTCGTACACCCTGGCACCCATGGACAAGCTCACGCATCGCGCAACCAAGGGGCGCTTCACGGTTGCCGGCGTGATGACGGGTTTGCCCGCGATCATGGTGACCACGACCGGGGCGCACAGCGGACAGCCGCGAACCACGCCGCTAATCGGAATTCCAGTCGGCGACGAGTTGGCTGTCATCGGAGGCAACTTCGGCCAGGATTCTTCGCCCGGTTGGGTCTACAACCTCACCGCCAACCCTGCGGCGACCATCCGCTTCCACGACATGCACATCGACGTGACTGCACGGCTTGCCGACGACAAAGAGACCGACGAGACATTCACACTCGCGTCACCGATTTACGGTGGCTACGCCAAGTATCGCGAACGCGCAAGCCACCGTGACATCAAAATATTCGTCCTCGAATTCGTGGCCTGACGACCGGGTGCCGCCGGCGCGGTTGACGGACGTCGTTGAGATCGTCGTCTCATGAACTCCGGCACGACGATGCCGACCAATCTTCTCGAGTGGTCGCAACGACCGCAGCGTTCCGCGACTTCGCTCCCCGGCGTCGATGTGCTGCGGCCGTTCTACGACGAGCTTTCGATGTGACCTCTGACCACAAACGCTTCACGAGCACACGAAAGCGAACTATGGTCAGAGCGACGTGTGGGACGGCATGTGCAATGCAACCGGAGGTAGACGCATGAGACACCGAAATTCTCGGATTGGCGGGACCCGAATGCTGATTGGCTTCGCGTCAGCGTCGCTTATGGTTCTCGCCGGTGGAAGCGCCTCGGCGCAAGGATCGCCCGCAGGGGTCGACACCGACGGCGACGGGCAACTCGACGACTTTGATGGCAACGGCAGTCCCGACGATGACAACGGTGACTGCATCCCCGACGATCATGACGGCAACGGAGTGCCCGATGCTGCAACGACGCCGGTCGAGTGCTACCAGGGCGAGGGAGGCACACTCCTCGAATCGCTGACGCTGCAGCAGATTAGTGTGTTGTTGAGCGACGTGTACGACACCCAAACCGGCATACCCGACACGAACGGCGACGGGTTCCCGGACATCCCGCGGCTGACCGACGCCTCGGGCGCCGACCTTGGGCCTGACTGGGATGTACTCGACCGCCTGCTCGGAGACCCCGGCGACCGCGATCTGCTGCAACTGCCCGACAACCAGATCAACGAGATCCTGCTCGAGCAAGAGGACATCAACAATGTTGAGTTCGTCGACCCCGATACGGGCGAGATTCTGCTCGTGGCCACCACCGAGGCGCTGCAACACACGCTCGACCAGATCAATCGGGCACGAGGTGACAAGGGCTTGATCGGTGGCTCCGGTTCGACGTTGCGCGGGCCGTGCATGGGCCAGGCCTGGTCGTACGACAGCGACGGGCAGCCGCTCGACGTGGCGTGGGACTGGGACCGTGATGGCCCCCCACTCGGCCGCGCTGATGTCTCATCGCCGGATTCGGCTGCTGAGCAGACCTTCACCTCCGGCCGCCCGTTCCAGGTTCACGTCGACGGCGCCGTGATTTACACGGGCGTCGCAGGCGGCCTGTCGGTGGGCTCAGGCCCGATCGACCACGACTGGTTCATCCAGCTCAAGTTCCTCGGCTTCACCGGAACCAACATCGATTCGGGTGGCGACCCGAACAGCAACGGCGAGAATCGTAATCTCGGCGCCATCAACCTGAACGAGGATCTCCCACAGCCGGCCAAGGTGAGCGGGCTCGTGGCAGCCAACGGCCAGATGAGCGCACCATTCTCGGGCGCCGAAGGTTCAGCCGAACGCAACGCTGCTCCGTTCTTCTGCATCGGATCGGGATTCGTCGACATTCAGGGAGGGATTCCGCTCACCGCACCCGGCGTGGCCTTGCTCTTCCTCGCAAGCGTCGGGATGTTATTCAACGCCCGACCAGCCCGGACCTGGGGAGGTGTGTGATGACCGAGCAACACGTCAAGCGGCACCCGATCCGCGGCTTCTTCTACGGCATCGTGTTCGGCCTCGGCTTGATGCTGCTGGCGGTCGGCCAGGGTTGGGCAGCCTTGGGAACCCTGCCGCCCTTCATCCTGCTGATCGTCGGCATCATCATCGGCACGCTGTGGGGACTTTTCGCTCCGGCCAAGAAGCCCAAAGGCGAGCCACCTCGCCAGCCTGTGCATGTCGAGGCGGCCGAGTCGAGCCGGTTCGACGACTTCACCGACACGGATCTGACTGCGCCTGCACCGGATGCTGATTCGGTGGACGCTCCGGCCACCGACGTTGCTGCGACTGCAGACGAGGTCGCATCCGGTGCCAACAAAGCAGAACCGAGCGAAGCCGGCCAACCACCGTCATCCGACGAAGACTGATCGCCAACTTCGGCGCACCCCGCTCCTGGGCGGTGGCGGCGTGGATCAGAAGATCACGTCGGCTTCGAGTCGGCCGAGCGTCATCGAGCCGAGTTGCTGCTGCTAGCTGTACCGCCAGACGCGGACGGGCCCGGATCTTGTGATCCGGGCCCGTTGGTCTGTGGGATCTGAGGGATCTGAGGGATCCAGGAAACCCCGGTCGGTCAGGCCTCGTTGACGATGAAGGCGGTCACCATGCCAAACATTCCGTCGTCGCGCTCGGCGTGGGTGAGGATGTGACAGTGCCATGCCCACACACCGGGGTCGGTCAGCTTGAGCAGCACCGTGTAACGCTCGCCGGGGGCGATGTTGATCGTGTCACCAGGGATCGGGACCAGAAGCTCCCTGCCATCCTTGGCGATGATCCAGCCGAGCGGCTGGTGCAGGTGCATCGGGTGGGCCATCAGGCCCTCGTTCTGGTAGTGCACCATGACCGTGTCGCCGACAGTTCCTGAGTACGCCTGGGTTGCCGGGAAGCTCTTGCCATTCAGCGAGAGGCCGATCACGCCAGCATCGTTGAGGGTCATCTCGATCGTCTGATCGGGGGTGGCTTTGAAGCCCTGGTCGAGCAGCACGTCGGGGGTTTGCATCTGGCCGACCGTGAAGGTGCCGAACAATCCGTCGAGTACCTGACTCGCGCCGTTGTGTGAGTGATAGATACCGACCGCCGGCTCGAGCGCCTCGAACTCGTACACGAACTCGTCGCCCGGCACGACAACATCCTGGGTAAACGGTGGCACGCCGTCCATCGCGTTCGGCACCCTGATCCCGTGCCAGTGGATGATCGTTGGTGTCGGGAGCTCGTTCTTGAGGATCACCCGCACCATGTCGCCGACCTCGACGTGAATCGATGGTGCCGGCACAGTGCCGTTGTAGGTGTAGGCCTCGACGATCCTGCCGGGCTCGACTTCCCAATCGGCAAGTTGCGCCGTGACCACGAACTGCTTGAATCCGTCGACCATCTCGAACTCCAGCGGCTGCCCGCCGAACTCACTCTTTTCTTCCTGGATGAAACGCAGCGCACGATCGTCCATCGTTTTCTGCATCTCTTGCCAGGTGTCGAAACCGTGGAAGTGGTCGACTTCGCCATCGGATGTGGCCGAGCCGGTGTACGGACCGGGCTCGGCGTTCATGATGATGTGCAGGTTGCCATTCATGCCGGCCTCGTTGTGACCAGGGATTTCGCAGAACATCTTGTAGACCCCAACCGCCAACTCGCCAAGTTCGAGGTCTTGCGACTCACCCGGCTGCAGATCCTTCGTTCGGCTCCCGAGGATGTTGAGGTTGTGGTTCTGCGAATCGATATTGGTGATCCGCACGATGACCTGGCCGGGTGGCGCCATGATGTGCTCAGGCGACAGTTTGAAAGCGCCGAGACTGAGCTCGACCACCGAAACCTCGGTGGAGCCTTCGGGTCCGGTGGCCTGTTCGGGGGCGCCTACCCTTCCGATCGCGAAGAATCCGAGGAAGAGAGCTGCAACGGCGATCGCCATCGCGGCCCAGTTCAAGAATGAGCGGTCATCTGAGGTCATAGTCGTCAGAATCTACACAGAGAGCACCCAGTTCCCAAGACAAACGACCAGCCAATTCTGAACCACGCCGCTTGGACGCGAACGCGCGGCCAGTGGGCCATCACGAGCTCGGGGTCAGTAAGGAACCGACCAGCTCAACACGGCGCCAGAACCGGCCCCAGCGTCGCGATGGCCGAGCGTGCATGTGCCACCGAAACTCGCAGCTCGCGATCGCAGGTTGGCTAGACCGTGCCCGCCGAGCACGGTGGCTTCGTCGTTGGGTGGACCGACACCGTTGTCGGTAACGCTCATCATCACCGACTTGTCGACCACGGCGATGACGACGTACGCCACCGATGCCTTGGCATGGCGGGCGACGTTGCCGAGCGCCTCGCGCATCGACGCCACCATCTCGGTGCGAACCTCAGCCGACATCACCGACTCGACCGGGCCCTCGAGTCGCAACGAAGGGGTGAACCCGAGTACCCGACTGGCTTGTGCGACCACGTCGGCGAGTTCTTGGCCGAGCGCTCCGCGGTGGCCTGAGGTACCGAGCGTGAACACGATCGTGCGGACCTCGGAGATGATGCGGTCGATGTCGTCGATGACGATTTCGAGCTTCGATGCCGTCTTCTCGCTCGCTCCGGCGACCGTGGCCTGAACAGACAGACCCATGCCGTACAGATGCTGCAGCACGACATCGTGGAGGTCGCGGCCGATCCGTTCACGTTCGGCGACCAACGCAAGCTGTTCGTTGGCGACGAGCAGACGGCGACTGCTCTCGAGCCGATCGCTGATGTCGCGGACCGCTGTTATGACGTAGTGCTCTCCGTGCTCGAACGGGCTGAGCGAAATCTCGACCGGCAGATTGACGCCATTGGCGCGCCGCAACATCAGTTCGAGCCCTGCGCCCATCGGCCGCTGCGCAGGTGTATCGGTGTAGCCGACTCGAAGATCGCCATGATGAGGCCGCACGGCATCGGGCACAAGTTGATCGACAGAGGTGCCAACCAGATCGTCGACACCAGCGAGCTGGTGCATCGAACGGTTGGCGTACACGATGACACCGGCGTGATCGACAATCAGCACGCCATCGGGTGCGAGTTCGACGGCATGCGTGAGAAGCGCTGGATCAGGAGAGATCGTCACAGCACCCACAGTATCGGGGCAGCCCGATGGTCAGGTGACCAAGGTCCCTTGCAACGGCGACGAATAACAGGAACACTGCGCACATGGCTGCCCACATCACCGCGTTCTTGATGGACGATCACGAGGTCGTCCGCCAGGGCGTCCGAGCACTACTCGAGTCGACGGGCGAGATCGACGTCGTGGGCGAGGCCTCGACCGCCGCTGAGGCATTGGCGCGGATTCCAGCTGTGCGCCCTGATGTGGCGATCCTCGACGTACGGGTCCCTGATGGCAACGGTATCGAGGTGTGCCGCGAGGTTCGCAGCAGCGTCGGCACGAACTGTCTGATGCTCACGTCGTACAGCGACGATGAGGCGTTGTTCGAGGCGATTATGGCGGGCGCTGCCGGCTATGTGCTCAAGCAGATTCGCGGTACCGAGCTGGTGGCCGCCGTCAAGCGGGTCGCTGCCGGCGAGTCATTGCTCGACCCCACGATCACGGGAAAGGTGCTCGAACGACTACGCAAACCCTCCGAGGAAGATGCCCGGCTGGCCCGGTTGACCCCCCAAGAACGCCGCATTCTGCACTTCATCGCCGACGGCATGACCAACCGTCAGATCGCCAACGAAATGCATCTCGCCGAGAAGACAATCAAGAACTACGTTTCGAACATGTTGACCAAGCTCGGCATGGAGCGTCGCACCGAGGCCGCCGTGTTCGCCACCAAGCTCGAACTATCCGGCCAACACATCGAACCCTGACCCTTGCCAAAGGTGCCAGGCACCTTTGGTAACAGCAGTAGGGTGACGGACCGATGTCGACGCCGGTGTACATCGCCTTCGAGGGCGCAGAGGGATGCGGAAAAAGCACCCAGGCACGTAGGTTGGCTGGCGCGCTCGACGCAGTGTTGACCCGCGAGACCGGCGGCACGCGGATCGGGCAACGTCTGCGGGCGATCCTGCACGACACCGACGTGACCGATCTCAACGATCATGCCGAGACACTGATCGTCGCCGCCGACCGAGCCCAGCACCTGGCCGAGGTCGTGCGGCCGGCGCTCGAGTCCGGTCGCCATGTGGTCAGCGACCGGTCGGTGTATTCGACGCTTGCCTACCAGGGCTACGGGCGCGGGTTGCCCGTCGCCGACGTGCGATCGATCAACGTGTGGGCAGTCGCTGACACGTGGCCTGATCTGGTGCTGTTGCTAACGGTGCCCGACAATGTCACGGCCCGCCGCATGAGCAAGCGCGAGCTCGACCGGTTCGAGCGAGCGGGTGACGACTTTCATCGCCGTGTTCAGAACGGGTTCGCCGAGATGGCAGCCGCCGATCCTGACCGGTGGGTCATCGTCGACGCGTCTGGACCGATCGACAAGGTGTCGGCAACGATCAGGCGGGCCGTCAGCGAGCGGCTCGGGGTATAGCGATGACCACCTCGATCTGGGAAGACGTTGTCGGTCAGCAAGTGGCGATCGAACGACTGAAACGAGCCGCCCTGGCACCGGTCCACGCCTACTTGTTCGTCGGTCCAGCCGGATCGACCAAATGGCAAGCGGCCAGGGCGTTCGCTGCGTTGTTGCTGGCCGGCACCGACGACCCGAGTCGACGCGACGTCGGGCTGGTGCTGCGTGGCGAGCATCCCGACGTGAAGGAGATCGAGCGCGTCGGTCCTGCGATCTCAAAGGATCAGGCCGACGACATCGTGCGCACTGCATCGCTTGCGCCCTCCGAGGGCGAGCGCAAGGTGATGATCCTCGACGAGTTCCACCTGCTTCGGGCCGACGCCGCATCACGCCTGTTGAAGACGATCGAGGAGCCGCCAGATTCGACAACATTCCTGATCCTGGCCGACTTTGTGCCGCAGGACCTGATCACGATCTCGTCACGCTGCGCCCAAATCGACTTCCGCCTGGTCGACGAGCAGCACGTCGCAGACCGACTGGTGATCGAGGGTGTCGACCCCGAAACCGCCGCCGAAGCTGCCGCTGCAGCGGGCGGCAACCTCGACCGCGCCCGCCTGTTGGCTACCGATCCCGAACTCGCCGCGCGCCGGCGGGCATTCTTCGAGGTGCCCCAACAGCTCGATGGCAACGGGGCCACCGTGATGCGCTTGGTCGGCGAACTGCTTGGCCGGATCGAGGCCGCCGCCGTTCCCCTGGCGGCTCGCCATGAACTCGAAGTGGTGGCGATGCACGAACGGATCGCCCGTTACGGAGAGCGCGGGAGTGGCAAGAAGGCACTCGACGAGCGCCAAAAGCGTGAGTTGCGGCGTCACCGCACCGACGAGCTGCTGGCAGGGCTGACGGTGATCGCCGGCGGCTACCGCGATGCGCTGGTCAACGGATCCGTGCGTCGTCCCGACGCAGTGGCCGAGGCCGTGGTACGCATCCACGATGCGATCGGAGCGTTCGAACGAAACCCCAACGAAGCGTTGCTGCTGCAATCACTGTTGTGGTCGCTTCCGGTCCTGGTTAGCTGACCAGCCGAGTGTTCGCCGGCCGAGTTGCTGCGGTCTGACCGCGGCTTGACAACGGGCGATACCGCTCAGTGGTTGCCAGCACCACCAAACTCGACCTGGTCCGCTCGCTCGGCGCCGACCACGTCGTCGACTACACCATCGAAAGCATTGCGAATCGCGATGCTCGCTACGACCCGATCATCGACATCGGTGGGCACAACAGCGTCTCCCGCCTTCGTCGTGTTCTCACACGGAGCCGAACGCTGATCATCGTGGGCGGCGAAAACGGCAACGGGCTGACCGTGCGTGGCGCTGGGTAAGGTGGCCGCTAGGCCGAGTCGGCAGGGGCTGCGGCGGCGGGCTTGCAGTCGTAGGTGGCAATGTTGTCTACGTCGTCCCCGAGCTTTTTAGTGCTCGGATACCGACCTCAGCCAGGGGTCTTCCGGCACACGTGTCCGAGTTGTGTCTGACACAACTCGGACACGGGGCAGACTGACACCTTCTGTTACACGGTCAGCCGATGCGGTCGAACGTAGCGACGACGCCATCGAACGTGGCCGTCAGGACGCCACCGTCGCACGTGTACGGTGCTGCTCCCGAAAAGCTCGCGGTTGCCGGCGTCTGAGGCATCGCGACCGGAAGCGGCCGAATCTGTCCGTCGACCTCGATGCCAAGCGTCACCGTGGCCTCGCCACCGAAGTCGACGACGCTGACTTCGGTCTCGGTAGCCGACCATGTGCCCGGGTCGACGCTGTCGATCAGAATCACCATGGCGCCCTCCGGGATCGTGATCCTGAACGACCATTGATCGCGGTACCCGGTGTATGTGCCGTCTTCGGTCATCATGATCCGATACTCCCCCGATCGATACGAGATCGACCCGCCCTCCGTGGCGGCCGCTGCCGCGATCTGATCGAGGAACTCCTGGCTGCGGAGCCGCCAGGTTCCGATGAGACATTCGGCATCGGTGATGGTGACCTGCACAGTGACCCTGACGCTCGGGTCGTCGACAGCGGTCGCCGTGACGGTATATACACCGGGTCGGTTGCCGGCCAGGTAAAGGCCGGTAGCGGGATCGATGGTTCCGCCAGTGGCGGACCAAGTGGCTTCACGCGGGTTGCCGTCGCTGTCGGTCGCCACGAATTGCAACGGTTGGCGAACCCGCACGCTGCCGGGATTGGGTTCGACGATCAGACCCTGAAGCTCGACCTGGACGATAGTGAGGCGTACGTCGGTCGCCGCCGCCCGCAGCCCGGTCGTGCTGGTCGACTCGATCGTGACGAGGAACGGATAGAGATCCTTGTTGGTCGGGGTCTTGAGCGGACGCGTGCCCGGTTCGTTGGTGGGCTGGAGGCTGCCGTCATCCCAGTTGCCCGGGCCCGGATCCCAGAAAAGGGTCTTGGTGTCGGCGTGGCGGAGCTCGGTGGTTATGTCCACGGTGTCGCCGGC
This sequence comes from uncultured Ilumatobacter sp., assembly GCA_937919625.1. GTDB lineage: Bacteria > Actinomycetota > Acidimicrobiia > Acidimicrobiales > Ilumatobacteraceae > Ilumatobacter. Next base: position 9,610 of record CALFRK010000165.1, on the reverse strand, counting down.
CCGTCGCACGACGACGACACTGGGCGAGCCGACAACCTGGATCTGCTTGGTGGAGACCGGCACTTTGGTCGAGATTGAACGGCCAGAGAACTTGTCGCTGCGAGCACGGACGCGCAAGAAGTCGTCGCCGAGTCGGAGCGGCTCGTACTTCATCCCGATCGCGTCGACAGTGATGTGCCCGATGACCGACGATATCTCGACATAGTTCGAGTCGGCGGCGTCGTTGACGGTCCACGAGTCGGCGCACCATTGCAGGTAGCGATCACTGAGCTCCTTGATCAGCTTGCCGCTGATCGAGTCGCGTAGCTTCTCACCAGCCGTGATGACGGCCTCGTCGGTGCCGCCGAGGCCCTTGCCCTTCAACTTGCCGGTGACGGCGCCGGCGACAGCACCGGCGGCCGCCGAGGCGATCTGCGAGAACTCCTTGGCGGCGTCGAAGCCAGTCGAGGCGGCGGTCAGGCTGACGGCCAGAACGCTGCCCGGCTGAAGGTAATCCTCGCTGAACTCGTCGATCGACAACTCGGCGGTGATCGCCGTCAGCTGGCTGGGATAGCGACCTGCGTCGGCATTGAACCAAAGGTCCATCGTGGCGTACATCGTTTGCACCGTGCCCACCAACTGACCAACGACAGGGATGCTGCTGGTGGACTGTGCAAGCGAGTTGACATCCTGGACGAGCTTGTCGACTGCGCCCCCAGGGGTGCGTTGAGCACCGACGCCCGTTGCCATCGCCTCCATGAGCTGGTCGGAAGTGGTGATGGTCAGGGGGAAATGAAGGCACTCACCTGCCAGAGACGGCCTGGGGATATACACCGGCGAAACGATGCGAGCGGGCGAAACGATGCGAGCGGGCGCGGCCTGAACCGGCGCCGATGATGCAAACCCGACCGGGCCGACGGTGAGACCGCCCGGCACCAGTGCGAGCGGGCCGATCTTGTCGACGATCGCGTCGACGAGTGCGATCTGATCGTCATCGAGTTGGGAGCCAGCGGCGACGAGCAGGCTCTCGAGGTCGTTTTCGGTACCGTCATCGACATACCCGGCGACGAGCTTGATAATGCGCAGCTCGGGGTCGAGTTCGTCGGGCGGCGTAGCGGCGAGCTCGTCGAGGCTGGTACCACCTGCATCGGCCCGCGCTGCGAGCTCAGCGACGATCGTTTTGACGGTGGTGTCCCATGCTCCCGGCGCAGGAGGAAGGCCGGTGAGGTCGAGTTCGATGGCGGGGCTGTGCCCCGTGCCGTTGACGAACTGCAACTCGACAGGACCGCCCACTCCGGGGGCAGCCGGATGCATGCCGATCGAGGTGTATAGCCCCTCGTCGTCGAGGTAGAGGGTGAGTCCGACTGGGTTGACGCCGGCGGCGTACATGAACAGCTCGAGCTTGGACATGTCTGCATCGATGTCAATGCCGGCGAATCGGACCCGGTCGAACTCTTCGACCGTGGAGGAGGTCGCGGTGGCGTCGGCGACGAGGTCATCGCCAACTGCATCGGGCGTGTCTATCGCACCACTCGCGGTGGCATCCCCGGCAGGTTCGTCAGCGGTCGCGATGTCGCCGCTGTCGTCGCCCGATGAGCACGCAGTTATTGCCATCGCAGCGACGGTGGCGAGTGCGACCCAATGCCGAGCACATATCAAGCCGCGCTGCACTTCTGGTTTGGTCACGATTTCCCCCGCTCTCGATCGGTCGCCTGATCGCCGTCGGAGAGCGAACCTAGCTGACCTAGCTCGCCAGTGCCTGCTGGCAGCAACGCCAGCGTTGGGCGCGGCACTCAATGTTCGACTCATCACGGGACGCGTTCGATCCTGGGATCAAACGCCTGGGGGCAGTGAAGATAAATTCGGATCATCGTTTGCAGCGGGAACGTACGCTCGTTGGGATGGAAGAACTGGGCGATCTGAGCGTGTACGAGCTGTCGGAGCTGTTGCGTCGTCGGGAGGTGTCACCGGTCGCGCTGGTGACCCAGGTGTTGAACCGAATCGACGAGCAGAACGAGCGCCGACATGCGTTTGTCAGCGTGACACGCGAACGGGCGCTGGCCGAGGCGGCTGTGGCCGAACGCGAGTTGGCGGCTGGCTCGGTGCGCGGGCCCCTGCACGGCATCCCGTACGCGGCGAAGGACCTGTTCGATGTCGCGGGCGAGGTGACCGGCGCCGGCACACGCCTCCTCGCCGGCAATGTGGCGGCAAACGACGCCTCGGTCGTGCGCCGGTTGCACGACGCAGGCATGGTGCTGGTCGGCAAGACACACACCGTCCAGTTCGCTTTCGGCGGCGTCGGGATCAACCACGACACGGGCACACCACGCAACCCGTGGCGCGACGACGAGCCGTACGTGCCGGGTGGTTCGTCGAGCGGTTCGGCGGTCGCAGTGGCGGCCGGGCTGGTACCGGTTGCGCTCGGCACCGATACGAGCGGGTCGGTGCGGGTGCCGGCCTCGCTGTGCGGGGTCACGGGGTTGAAAACGACGGTTGGTCGGGTCAGCCGGGCCGGCGTCTACCCGCTCAGCGCAACACTCGATTCGGTCGGCCCGCTGGCGCGCACGGTCGCCGACTGCGCACTCGTGTATGAAGCGATCCAGGGTGCCGACTCCGCCGACCCGACCACGGTCGGCCAGACCGCCCACGACGTTCGTTCCACGATCGATGGCGGTCTGAACGGGCTTCGGATCGCGTTCGTCGAGACGATGTTTTTCAACGGCGTAGATCCGGAAGTGGCCGCCGCTGTCCGAGCGGCCGGCGACGTGCTGGACAACTTGGGCGCCGAAATCACATCGGTCGAGGCCCCAGAGGTCGATGAGGTGATGGGCGGCCCGGACACTCGCTTTCGGGCATGGACCGTGGCGGCCGAAGCGTGCGTCGTCAATCGGCGGTTGCTCGACGAGTCGTTCGACGAGCTCGACCCTGCGGTCTCCCATCGAATGCGGCGCGGGTTCGAGCTGAGCGCGGTCGAGCTGCTCGAGTCGTACGCAGCATGGCGTCGGCTGCGTGCCTCGTTCGCCCAGCGCACGACCGGGATCGACGCCTTCCTCGTACCGTCGACCATGCTGCCGGCCCGACCGGTTGCCGAGGTCGACGCTTCGCCAGAGACATACGCCCGCTTCAACGCCGAATACCTCCGCAACACGTCGATCGGGAACCGGTTGAAGTGGTGCGGACTGTCGGTGCCGTGCGGCGTGACCGGCGATGGTCTGCCGATCGGCTTGATGATCCAGGCCCCGGCGATGCGCGAACAGGTCGCGATCCGGATCGGTCATACGTTCCAGCAGGCGACCAACTGGCACCACCGACGCCCGGCGTGACAGCGCCATCTTGTGTCTGACACAACATGGCCCGGGGTGTTCTACGCTGGGCCGTGATGGGCGGACACGGACACGGACACGGGCACGATCACGATCACGACGACGAGTACAGCGAGCTCGACCCGATGGACGTGCGCGTCCGGGCGCTCGAAACGTTACTGACCGAGAAGGGATACGTCGACCCGGCGGCACTCGACGAGTTGATCGATACGTACCAGACCCGGATCGGTCCACGCAATGGCGCCCGGGTCGTGGCGCGAGCCTGGGTCGACCCCGAGTTTCGTGACTGGTTGCGTAGTGATGCCACCGCAGCGATCGCATCGCTCGATTACACCGGCCGGCAGGGTGAGCACATGGTCGCCGTCGAGCAAACCGACGACACCCACAACATGGTCGTGTGCACGCTGTGCAGCTGCTATCCGTGGCCGGTGCTCGGCCTGCCTCCGACGTGGTACAAGAGTGCGCCATACCGCTCGCGGGTCGTGCGCGACCCGCGAGGTGTCTTGGCAGAGTTCGGTGTGACGCCGCCCGACGGCGTCGAACTGCGGGTGTGGGATTCGACCGCCGAGATCCGATACGTCGTAATCCCCCAGCGTCCTGAGGGCACCGAAGGATGGAGCGAAGAGCAACTCGCCGAGCTCGTGACCCGCGATTCGATGATCGGTGTCGGGCTCCCACTCGACCCGATGCCACTAGGTAGTGGGGGGAACCCGACGTGAGCGACGTGTACATCAGCCACGCCGACCTCGGTGGCACGACGGGGCACGGTCCGATCGAGTACGAACCCGAGGGGATCGTGTTCCACCACGGCTGGGAGGCGAAAACGCTGGCGTTGACATTGGCCGCCGGCGCCTCCGGGAAGTGGAACATCGACATCAGCCGACGCTTTCGCGAGACGCTGGCGGACTACCTCGATCTGTCCTACTACGAGATCTGGACGGCGGGTTTGGAATCGTTGCTCGTCGACCGGGGGATGGTGTCCGAGGACGAGATCGCGGCTGGTCATGCGCTGATCGAGCCGGTCGAGGTGCGCAGCGTACTCACGGCCGATCGCGTGGCGGCGGCGATGGCGAAGGGTTCATCGGCCGAGCGCCCGCCCTCGGGTCCAGCCCGCTTCGCGATGGGTGATCGGGTGCTGACTCGTGCCGGCCATGTCGACCACCACACCCGGCTGCCCGGCTATGCGACCGGTCGGGTCGGCACGGTCGAGCGGATCCACGGCGCCCACGTATTCCCCGACACGAACGCCCATGACCTCGGCGAGCAGCCGCAGTGGTTGTACACGGTGGTGTTCGATGCCACCGATCTTTGGGATCACGCAACGCCCAGCCAGCGGGTGTCGGTCGACGCCTGGGAGTCGTACCTGCGACCGGCCGACGAAGCGGTTACGCCGTGACGGCGGGAGCGGAACTGCGGCTACCGGGCCAACCGTTGGACGACGGCGAGCTGGTGTTCGGCGAGCCGTGGGAGGCGCACGCATTCGCAATCGCTGTGCGGCTGCACGAGCGGGGCCTGTTCACCTGGCCGCAGTGGGCCACTACCCTGGCCGAGGAGATCACCCGTGCCCAGGCAGCGGGCGACCCCGACACCGGTTCGACCTACTACCACCATTGGCTCGCCGCCCTGGAACGCCTGGTCGCCGAGACCGGTGCCGCCTCGACGGAGAATCAGGAACGCACGAGACAAGCCTGGCGCCGCGCCGCCCACCGCACCCCCCACGGCCACCCGATCGAACTGCGAGCAGACGACTTCGAGCAGTGACCCGGCGTTCCAGCGCTGCCGATGCTCGCTCGTCGATCGGTGGGACCTTCTGAGTTTCGAGCGCAGCGACGGGCGATTGCACGCCCGCCGAGTGCACCGGCACACGCCATCGGAATCCGTCGGGCCTCAGGGTCCGGTGAAGTCGGACAGATCGAGCTCGCGGCCCAGTGGGTCGTCAAGGTCGAGGGCACCAGGGGGATCGTTGTCGTCGGTCAAGCGCATGTGCATGAGGACGTCGGTCGCGACCTGGCGGCGCAGGGCCCCTTCGACGGGGTCGCTGATGTCATTCCAGTTCGACCACTCGTGGTACAGCATGAAATGCGCCGTCGCCATCCCCGTCTGCATACCGGCGTACATGGCGGCACGCATGAACTCGGCTCCCTGCTCGTCGCCCACCCCTGGGTGCGGCGGTTGATGCTCGCCGACGAAGCCGTTGGCGGCCTCCTCGATCACGACGATGGCGTCCGGTATGCCGACCGCGGCGCGGAGTTCCTCACGGAGATCGAACTCGACCCAGTACTTCGGCTGGAGATGTCCATAGCTGTGGACCTTGATGAAGACCCCATCGCGGTCGGCGAACAGCTCTCGGATGATCTCGCCGTAGCCGTTCAGGATCACGTTCGCGAAGCTCGACAAGCCGGGTGGGGAAATCATCACCCCGAACTCATCATGGAGCCCTGACAGCATCGACGGGAGCCCACTCTCGGTGAGCCGGTCGGAGAACTCCTCGGGGCTCAGCTTCCCGGGGAACTCGAGCTCGTTCCAGAGTCCGACACCCCACGGAAGCGCATCGCGCGCCGCCATCGCTTCGACATCGGCGCGGAGGTCGGCGGGTGTGAGTGCCTCACTCTGGAGCGTGTAGATGACTCGGTAGCCAGCCGCGGTGCGTTCACGGATCTCGTCGTAGAAGGCTTCGGTGAGCGCAATCTCGCCGCCGGACTTCATCACCCAGAACGGGCGGAATTCGAGGGGTGCGCTCGGGTCGATCAAGACGATGTCGTCCCAGGTCTCGCGGGCCCACGCGGGGGTGCCATATGGGGTGTTGTCGGCGTGTATCGATGCGGCGAGATACCAGCTGTCCTGGTGGGTTCGCTGCCACAGCGGCGCGGGCCCGACGATTGTCGTTGTCGTGCTGCTCGGTATATGGGTTGCCGTGCTTGTCGCGGTCGCGGTCGTGGTCGCTGTCGTGGTCGTGGCCGCTGTCGTGCTTGTCACGCTGATGGCCGGTTGCGTGGTCGTGGCCGGCGCATCGCCGGCCGACTCGGGATCACCGTTGCCTGAGCCGAAAGCCACCGAGAGTGCGCTCAAGATCACCAGGACTCCCAGCGAGATCGCCCACCATCGGCGCCACCACGGCCCCTTGCTCATCTGCTCAGGCTGCGCCGCCACTGGGGTCATCACCTTCGTTCGAGGCTGGGGTGAGTACCAATTGCCGTCACTCGCCTTCTCGTGCCCCGGGGCCGGGCAGTTCATCTGATGTACCGGCGGCGGGGGAAGGCCACTCGTGCCGCCACAGTATCTTCCAGTATCCACTCACCCCAACCGACGGGCATCGGTACAGCACTGTCCAATTCAGCGATCGCGTAACGGAAAGGTGCCTGGCACCTTTCCGTTACGCGTTCGGAGGCGGCTGATGGGATCAGCTGCGTACGATCGGTGGGATGAAGATCGCGATCGTCGGGGCCGGCAGCGTTGGGACCGCTATCGCTTATGCGAGCGCGATCCAGGGGGTGGCCGACGAGATCGCCCTGTACGACCTGAACGGGGCGAAGGCGACCGCTGAAATCCTTGATCTCCAGCACGGGCTGCAGTTCGTGCCATCGGTACAGGTTCAGGGCGGCGACGACCTCGAGGCATGTCGCGAATCCGACGTCGTGGTGGTGACTGCGGGCGCAAAACAGAAGCCCGGCCAGAGTCGCATGGAGCTCGCCGGCGCCAACGCGGCGATCACCCGCCAGCTCGTGCCACAGCTGCTCGAGCTAGCCCCCGACTCGGTGCTGCTGTTCGTCACGAACCCCGTCGATGTCGTGACCTTCGTCGCCCAGGAGTCGGCGGCTGCGCTTGGGGTCGAGCACAGCCGCGTCATCGGTTCGGGCACGGTGCTCGACACGTCACGGCTACGACACCGGTTAGCGACCACCCTGTCGGTCGCTGTGTCGAGCGTGCACGCATCGATCGTCGGCGAGCACGGCGACAGCGAGATCGCTCTGTGGTCGACCGCCAATGTCGGCGGGGCACCGCTGACGATGACCGAGATCGAGCTGGACGAGCTGCTGCACGAGATTCGCCACGCCGCCTACCGGATCATCGAGGGCAAGGGCGCCACCAACCTGGCGATCGGTCTCTCGACCGCACGAATCCTGGCCACCATCGCCAACGACGAACGCGCTGTGCTCCCGATCTCGTCACGTCACTCGTTCGACGAGGTCGGTGAGATCTGCCTGTCGCTCCCCACCGTCGTTGGACGACGCGGCGCCGTCGAGGTGGTCGACGTCCCGATGAACGACCACGAACGAGCCGGGCTGCAGGCAAGCGCACAAGCGATTCGCTCATCTATCGACGCGATTTCCTGACACCATCACCCGCGGTCGCGTTTGCAACCCACCCGCCACATCGACAATGCCTGGGTGCCCGATCGATTGTTGTGGGCAACCAACTGGCCCCATCCCGGTCAAGACTCGCCGCCGGCAACCACCATGCTCGGCGTACAACTCGAACGTTGGCTGCCGACGACCGAACTCCAACACCAGATCCTCGTCACCAACCCCGACCGTCTCTACTTCTCCTGAGGATGCGCCGCTCATAGCCAGCCGGCAAGCCGGCATTCCTCAACATTCACCGGCCGGCTCTCGTCGTCGGTCCGCCAGATACCTTCGGCGAAGGCGAGTTCGCCAACTCGGCACACCCCTGTGCCACTGACGTCGTTCTGCCGATCCGAGTAATCCCAAAGGTGAAACCGGTAGGCGGAGTATCTTCGCTAGCGCATGTCGACATACACACAATCTCGGGCCACCGCGGCGGCCGGCGGCGGGCCGAACCACCCTCGCCCGCACCCGAACCTGTCCGCGATGCTGCTGGCCGCCGGCCACGGCACTCGGCTTTCCCCTTTGACCGAGCTTGTGCCCAAGCCGCTATGCCCGGTCGGAAACACCCCGATGATCGACATCGCTCTGCGGCACTCGTACGGTCAGACCGACCACACCATTGTCAATGTTCATGGGTTCCGAGACCAGTTCGAGCAATGGTGTCCGAGCGGCATCGATCTGTCGTTCGAGAACGAGTTGCTCGGCACAGCCGGTGGTGTCGCCAACGTGGCGTCGTGGGTGGGCGATGACGATCTGCTCGTGATCAACAGCGACGCGTTGCTGATCGGAGACATCGGGCCGTTCGTTTCTGGATGGAATCGTGAAACCATCCGGCTCCTCGTCACGCCCGACCGGCGACGCCCTGACTTCGAAGGGGTGTGGCGTTTCGCCGGTGCGTCGCTGATGCCGAACCGCGCAGTGCACGACCTGGCCGAGGGATTCTCGGATCTGTATCGCGCTGCGTGGCTACCCGCGCAGCAGGTCGGCTCGCTGGAACTGGTGCCTTTCGCCGGGTGGCATATCGACTGTGGAACCCTCGCCGACTACCTGTTCGCCAATCTGACCGTTGCTGGGCGTCGCTCGGTCATCGCCCCCGATGCTGTCATCCACGGAGAGGTCGTCGACTCGGTCGTGTGGTCTGGATGCGAGGTGGGTCCGGCCGAGCGACTCGTCAGGTCTGTCAGAGCTCGCAACGACATCACCGTCGAGATCCCGCTCGTACCGTGACCGATCGCTGGCACTGACGCACCGCTCGATGGGTGATCAAGGGCGCGACTCAGGGATAGTTGTTGGGATCTCCCGGATCGGTACCCAAGATCAGATTGACACCGGACCAATCGATTGGTGTTGGTTTTCCGCCGTAGGGCTCGTAGCGCGTGATGTACCGCAAGTCGATATCCACGAAGAAGTCGATTTCTTCGGTGGACTTCCGCGGGTCAAAGCCGACCATCTTGGCCCCGTCCCCCGTGCCGTCCGTAAAGATCTTCGGAGAAGAGCTGCCCTTCCCGTCGGGATCTGGTGGTAGATATTCAAAAATCGTTGGACCATAGACAATCGTGTATCGGTACCTACCGGAGGTGAAGTATCCACCACATTCGTCACTCGAGGCAGTCGACGTCACGTCCGAGCGGTTGTTGCTGACGTGACTTTGAGCGAATCCGCTCGGGCTCTGTCGGATCGATGCCACGACCTCAGCCATCGTTGGGAAGTCCTTCGGTGTGAAGCCCTTCTTTTGCAGGATTTGCCCCGGTCGCCGCCCGTCCGCTCGATACAACACCAGGCCAGATCGTGTTCCCTTGTACGTGTATCCAGCGGGAACGACGGCGGGGTTTCCAGATTTCGCCGCCGGGGCCGGTACCGGTGCCGGTGCCGGGGCTTCGGCGGTCGGTGACTTCGAAGGGATCGGTGCGGGCGCCGGACTCGGTGCGGCAACCGACGCGGTGGGCGCCGACGCGGTGGGCG
>CALFRK010000164.1 GCA_937919625.1 uncultured Ilumatobacter sp. | reverse complement strand
ATCGACTAGGCACATCGACTAGGCACATCGACTAGGCACATCGACTAGGCACATCGACTAGGCACATCAACTAGGCACATCAACTAGTACGACGAACCAAAGGAAGGCCGATCAGTGGATCTGTTCGAATACCAGGGCAAGCAGTACTTCGCCCGCTATGACATTCCGGTGAGCCCGGGCGACAAGGCCGATACGGTCGATGAGGCGCTGGCAGCCGCCGAGCTGGCCGGCTACCCCGTGGTCGTCAAGGCCCAAGTGCAGGTCGGTGGTCGAGGCAAGGCAGGCGGTATCAAGCTTGCCAACACGCCCGAAGAGGTCCGTGAGCACGCTGGCAAAATCTTGGGCATGGACATCAAGGGTCATGTCGTACGCCGACTCTGGATCGAGAACGCCTCCGACATCGATGAGGAGTACTACGCCAGCTTCACGCTCGACCGCGCAGCCAAGCAGCATCTGCTGATGTTGTCGGCCGAGGGTGGCGTGGAGATCGAAACCGTCGCCGAGTCCAATCCCGGGGCGATCGTAAAGCTCCACATCAACCCGATCGACGGGCTCGCCCTGGCTACCGCACGTCAGGCCGCCGCCGATGCCAATCTGCCCGAACGTGCGCTAGACGGTGCCGCCGACATCCTGGTCAAGCTTTATCGCTGCTTCACCGAGGGAGACTGTGATCTGGCCGAGATCAATCCGCTGATTCTCAAGCCGACCGGCGAGGTGCATGCCCTCGATGCCAAGGTCACGCTCGACGACAACGCCGAGTTCCGGCATCCCGAGTGGGATGCCTTCCGTGGCCTGACCGAGATGGACGAGCGCGAGAAGATGGCGATCGAGCGCGACCTCCAGTACATCGGTCTGGATGGTTCGGTCGGCATCATCGCCAACGGTGCCGGGCTGGCGATGTCGACGCTCGACGTTGTCAATCAAGTCGGTGGCACGGCCGCCAACTTCCTCGACATTGGTGGTGGAGCGAATGCCGACGTGATGGCCGGAGCACTCGAGGTGATCAACTTCGACGAGAACGTCAAGTCGATCTTGATCAACATCTTCGGTGGCATCACCCGCGGCGAGGAAGTCGCCAAGGGCATCGTCGAGGCGCTCGGTCGGGTCGATCTGAAGGCCCCGATCGTGATCCGACTCGATGGCACTAACGCCGAGCAGGGTCGCCAGATTCTGGCTGACGCCGGCATTCCCGAAGAGAAGTTGCGCAGCGAGCCCACGATGCTCGCCGCCGCCCGAGCCGCCGTCGCGCTGGCCAACTGAGACTGCAAACCAAGGAAGGTCGAACGACATGGCAATTTTCGTCAACGAACACACCAAGGTGATCGTGCAGGGCCTGACCGGCGGGCAGGGCAAGTACCACGGCCTGCGCAACCGGGCCTACGGCACCCAGATCGTCGGTGGTGTCACACCAGGCAAGGGAGGCCAAGACATCGAAGGCATCCCGATCTTCAACTCGGTAGCCGAGGCTGTCGAGGCCACTGGCGCCAACGCCTCGTTTGCCGCCGTGCCACCGAAGTTCGCGTCCGGCGCGATCATCGAGGCTGCCGCCGCTGGGATCGGCTTCGTGGTGTGCATCACCGAAGGCATCCCCGCTCAAGATGAGGCCAAGGTGTTCAACACCCTGCTTCGCGACTTCCCGAACACCCGGCTGCTAGGGCCAAACTGCCCCGGTATCATCAGCCCCGGCAAGTGCAACATCGGCATTACCGCCGGCGAGATCGCCCAGGTTCCTTCTGCCGACGGCCCTAACGTCGGGATCGTCAGCCGGTCGGGCACGCTCACGTATCAGGCGCTGTACGAGCTCAAGCAGAAGGGCATCGGCGTCACCACGTGTGTCGGAATCGGTGGCGACCCTGTGCCGGGCACCAACTTCATCGACTGCCTCAGCGAGTTCGAGGCCGATCCCGAAACCCATGCGATCATGATGATCGGCGAGATCGGCGGCTCGGCCGAGGAGGAAGCGGCCGAGTACATCATGGCCAATGTCAGCAAGCCGATGAGCGCCTACATCGCCGGTGTCACCGCTCCGGCCGGCAAGAAGATGGGCCACGCCGGCGCCATCGTCTCGGGTGGCAAGGGCACCGCTCAGGGCAAGATGGATGCCCTCGCCGCCGCCGGCGTGCGAGTCGGCCTCAACCCGACCGAAGCCGGCGAGCTGATGGCCGAAATCGCCGCCGCCCTTTGAGCTGACTCGATACTGAGCGTCCACCGACGCGACGGGGCCCCGCCGATTCGGCGGGGCCCCGTGTAGTTTTAGAGATGGTTCAGGCCGGAGGGGGTGGGACAGCGTCACCGGTCTCGGCACTGTCGTCGCCGCTGCCGAAGGCGCCCTTGATCTTGTTGATGTCGGCGAGATCCTTGATGTTGCCGCCACTGGCCGTGAAACTCATCACGCCACCGGCCGCCGCAACAATGCCGGAGATGACACTGAGGATCATGCCGATCGCCGGATCGATACCTCCGCTGGCGCCCGGGTTGAAGATGATTCGAATCAACAGCAAGATCGCGGCGAGCAGTGTGGCGAAGGCGATAACCATCGGCCACGGCACGCCCCCCTCCTTGATCGTGCCCTGCACCCGCAGGAACGTCACGACCGCTGTGCCGATCAGCAGGATCCACGGAACGGTGCCGGTGAAGAAGAAGTCGAAGGCGTTGGCGGTGCTGAAACCTCCGAACTTGAGCCAGTCGAAGAACGTTCCGAAGATGAGCATGCCGAGCCCGCCTCCGATGATCAACCAGTCATTGGTTTTGAATTTGCTGAAGTCCATAGTTTCAATCCTTCTGTCGATGAAGATCCCTTTGTCGAAACATACTCCCGCAGCTACCCCCTCAGCCGCATTTCTGTTTGGCTGACATTTCGTTCGGTTTGTGGCTGCCCCGGTGCTCGGCTGACTACGGTCCCAAGACGTGCCTACTGCGTTGCTCTCCGTCTATGACAAATCCGGTATCGCCGAGTTCGCCGAGGCGCTCCACGAACTCGGCTGGAACATTGTGTCGAGCGGCGGAACAGCCCGCGTCGTGGCCGGAGCGGGAGTGCCCGTCACCGATGTCGCCGACCTGACCGGGGTGCCGGCAATCCTTGATCACCGGGTGGTCACGCTGCATCCCAAGGTGCACGGCGGTCTGCTGGCCGACCCGACCAAGCCCGAGCATCAGGCCGACATGGCTGAGTACGGCATCGAGCCGATCTCACTCGTGGTCAGCAACCTGTATCCGTTCTTCAGCGAACCGGGGATCGAACTGATCGACATCGGTGGCCCGGCGATGGTTCGGGCATCCGCCAAGAACCACGCCCATGTGGCGATCCTCGTCGACCCGGCCGACTACCCGGCGGTGCTGGCCGAGATCAGCCAGCACGGCGAGGTTACGTTGGCGACCCGGCGACGTCTGGCACGCGACGCGTTCGCCCATACCGCCGCCTACGACGCGGCGATCGTCACCTGGTTCGACGCGACCGAGTCCGAGCCCGAACCGTTGCCGCGCACGATGCACGTCGCCCTCGAACGAGCCGAGATCCTGCGCTATGGAGAGAACCCGCATCAGCAAGGCGCCCGCTACCGGTTCGGCGGTGCCACGAGCTGGTGGGACACGATGACCCAACATGGCGGCAAAGCGCTGAGCTATCTCAATCTCTATGACACCGAGGCCGCGTGGCGACTTGTGCATCGTTTCGAGGATCCGGCATGCGTGGTCGTCAAGCACGCCAACCCGTGTGGTGTCGCGGTCGGCACCGATCCGATCGACCCGATCGCCGACGCCTACATCAAGGCCAATGCCTGCGACCCTGTCAGTGCCTTCGGCGGCATCGTTGCTGCCAACCGGATCGTCACCAAGGCGATGGCCGAACCATTGGCCGGTGTGTTCACTGAGGTCGTCGTTGCTCCAGGGTTCGAGGCGGAGGCGCTCGAGCTACTGCTCGCCAAGAAGAATCTGCGTGTGATCACCGCCGATCCACCGAACGAATGGGCGTTTGACCTCAAGCCGCTCGATGGTGGCTTCATCATTCAGCAGCCCGACCTCGTCTCGATCGATCGCACCGACTGGCAGGTGGTCACCGAGCTGCAGCCCACCGATGACCAGTGGAATGACCTCGTGTTCGCGTGGCAGGTGTGTGCGGCGGTCACCAGCAACGCAATCGTGTACGTCAAGGACCGTCAGGCGTTCGGTATCGGAGCCGGTCAGCAAAACCGGCTCGATTCGGCCCGGATCGCCGCCGAACGTTCAACGGGGCGCGCCGATCGCGGAATCTGTGCCAGCGACGCCTTCTTTCCGTTCCGCGATGGCCTCGACGCAGCGGCCGCGGCCGGTATCAAGGCTGTGATCCAGCCTGGTGGCAGCGTGCGCGACGAGGAAGTCATCGCCGCCGCCAACGAGCACGGCATCACCATGGTCTTTACTCACCAACGCCACTTCCGCCACTGACTGATTCCGGCTGGATCGCCGCCTCGCTGCGTTGCGGCTCACCGCTCGTTGCCGAAACGGCAACTCGGGTTCGTCGCGCCTTGCGAGGCGACGATCCAGCTCGGAATCAGGAACCGCAAGAGGTGGGGCTGCCAGTTGTGTCGATTCGCGCGTTTGCCCTTCGCTGAACTGTGTTGGGAGGTGTGCCTGGCACAATTACCAACTACGCGGCGGGGGTTGCTAGGCCCTTTACGATCTCTGCGTTGGGGAGCGCGGCCAGGCTGGCCGGGGGGACCAGCAACTTGCGGTCTCTGGAGCCTCCCCCCACGATCACCTGGTCGCAGGCCATCACGCGGCTGTCGATCCAGATCGGTAGGTCGGCGGGTAGTCCGTAGGGGGTGACCCCTCCGATTTGCATGCCGGTCATCTCGGCGGTTTCGTCGGTGGAGGCGAACGATGCCTTGCGTACCCCGAATCGTCCGCGGACCGCTCCGTTGACGTCGAGTCGGGTGGTCGCCAGCACGAGACAGACGGCGTACACCTTCGGGTCGCTCTTTCCGACGACGACGATGGCGTTCGCCGATTGGTCTGTGCGGAATCCGTAGACCTCGCAGAATGCAGCTGTATCGGCCAGCTCTGGATCACACGGCACGATCTCGTAGACAAATCCGGTCGTGGCCGCCGCATTCAGAACCGGGTCATCGATGGGGGCGGACATGGGGCAGCACTGTAGGGCGCCGCCCGGACGACCGTGAAGATGACGGTCGAAACGGGTAGTGGCGGGCGATACTGGTCCGAATGGCTGACGCCACGCACACTCCTGCGCGCCCCCAACGCGCGCCGTCGCACCTCAGCAAGGTCCCGTACCTGCCTGGTCTCGACGGTATGCGCGCGCTGGCGGTGATCGGCGTTCTGATCTATCACGCCAACAGCGAGTGGCTGGCCGGCGGATTCCTCGGTGTCGAGGTGTTCTTCGTGATCAGCGGCTATTTGATCACGTTGTTGTTGATGGCCGAACGGGAACGGACTGGAACGGTTCGGGTCGGCGCGTTCTGGATGCGTCGAGCGCGACGCCTGCTGCCGGCGCTGTTCGTGATGCTGTTCCTATTGCTCACGTACACGTGGATCTTCAAGGCCGACACACTCGGCAAGTTGCGCGGCGACATGCTGGGCGGGCTGCTGTATGTCTCGAACTGGTACCAGATCTGGGTTGGTCAGGGATATAGCGCGTCGGGCGACTTTGCCCCGCTGCGGCATCTGTGGAGCCTTGGTGTCGAAGAGCAGTTCTACCTGGTGTGGCCCGTAGTGATGCTGCTGTTGCTGAAGCGCAACGGCACCCGCAACCTCGCCCTCACGGCGCGCTGGTTGCTGCTAGCAGCGGTGCTGGTCGCGGTCGTCACAGCCGTGCTGTATCACCCAGGGCGAATCGGCGAGTGCGCGATCAATCCCGAGGCTTACTGGACGGTCGGCGAACGGTGCGTTTCGAAGGCAGACACGCTGTATCTGTCGACGATTTCGCGATCGACTGGCCTCTTGCTCGGCGCCGCGTTCGCGATGATCTGGCGGCCGATGGCGATCATGCGCGGCCCGCTGCGCAGCGCCAACCGATTGCTCGACATCGTTGCCGTGCTCGGCCTGCTGTTGCTCGGCCTGTTCGCCTGGAAAATTCATTTCATCACCCCATCCGGAGCCGACGCATGGCTGTTCCGCGGTGGGCTGTTTGCCACAGGGGTCGCCACGCTGATGGTGATCGCAGGGGTTACCCATCGGGGCACGATGATCGGTCGCCTGCTCGGGATCCCCCCGCTCAGGTATGTCGGGACCCGTTCGTACGGGCTGTACCTGTACTCGTGGCCTATCTACCAGATCATTCGCAAGGTCGCCGGCAACGCTCTCACGTTCCGGCAGTTCGTCGTCGGCATCGTGGCGACCGTGATCATCACCGAGCTCTCGTACACCTATATCGAGACCCCGATCCGGCGCCGTGAAGTTGGCCTGTGGTGGGAAAGCTTGCGGCGGCGGCGCGACCCTGTGCCGCGCCAACTCGTTGCCGGCACGGTGGCCGTCAGCTTGGTGTTCTTGGCGTTTGGGGTGCTGCGGATCGGCCTTGCCGATCTGGAACGCAACGAGATCGATCAAGCGTTGGTCGAAGGAGCAGAGAACATCACGAGCCTCGAAGATCTGTTGGGAACTCCGGCGGGCACCGGCGAGGATGCCGCCGCCGCAGACCCGGCCGTGACACAGACCACGCCGCCCCCTGGCGTCACGGCCCCAGTAGCCCCCGATACCCCCACCACCACGACTACCACCACCACGACCACGACGACGACCACATTGCCGCTCGAACCCGTGAGCTATTTCGCGATCGGTGACTCGGTGATGCTGGGTGCCGCCGGAGTGCTGAGTGACCGGGGCTACACGGTCAATGCTGAGAAGAGTCGCCAGATGATCGACATGGTGCCGATCATGGAGCAGC
Organism: uncultured Ilumatobacter sp.; assembly: GCA_937919625.1. Classification (GTDB taxonomy): domain Bacteria; phylum Actinomycetota; class Acidimicrobiia; order Acidimicrobiales; family Ilumatobacteraceae; genus Ilumatobacter. The sequence goes on along the minus strand of CALFRK010000164.1, from coordinate 9,579 downwards.
TGGGTGAGGCCGATCTGTTCGGTGATCCAATCGTCATCCATCTTGGAACGAATGGCCCGTTCACCGAGGAGACGCTCGACGACTTTCTGCGCCCGCTGAACGGTGTGCCGAACGTGTTGTTGATCAACATCCGGGCGAATCGGCCGTGGACAGCGCAGAACAATGCGTTGCTCGCTGCACGTAATCGCCCCGGCGACAATCTGATCCTGGTCGACTGGAACACGCTGTCGAACGACTGCACGGGCAACTGCTTCGCTTCCGACGGAATCCACCTGTCGGCCGACGGGCAGAAGTTCTATGCCGACATGATCGGTGACATCACCGGCCGATAACGCCGGGGAGAGTTCTAGAGCGGCAGCTCGTGGCGCAAGTTGTCACGATTCTGGGCGGACATGATCGGAGCCGACTCGTTGTTCGAAGGTCTGGAAGGGGGGCGATCCGTTGGGAGGCGCTGGCCCGACGCGCCTACGCTGATCGTCATGACGCCACCAGTTCGTGTTGCAGTGACCGGCGCAGCCGGCCAAATCGGTTACTCGTTGTTGTTCCGTATCGCGTCGGGTTCGATGCTCGGCCCCGACACGCCGATTGCGCTTCAGTTGCTCGAGATCACTCCCGCCCTCGGCGCACTCGAGGGCGTCAGAATGGAGCTCGACGACTCGGCGTTCCCGTTGCTGTCCGAGGTCGTGTGCACCGATGATGCCGATGTCGCTTTTGGTGATGTCGATGTTGCGTTGCTCGTCGGCGCCATGCCGCGCAAAGACGGGATGGACCGATCAGATCTGCTGGCGGCCAACGGAGGCATCTTCAAGCCGCAGGGCCAAGCGCTGTCGCGCTCTGCCAAGCGAGACGTGAAGGTGCTCGTGGTCGGCAACCCGGCCAACACCAACTCGCTGATCGCGATGAGCAATGCCGCTGAGCTCGATCCGGGTCGGTTCACGGCGATGACCCGCCTCGACCACAACCGTGCGATCAGCCAGCTCGCCGCCAAGCTCGGCGTCAGTGTCAACGATGTGAAGAAGATGACGATCTGGGGCAACCACTCGAACACTCAGTACCCCGATCTGTTCCACTGCGAGGTCGATGGGCGCTCGGCCTACGAGGCGGTCGGCGATCACGAGTGGGTCGACCAGACGTACATCCCCACCGTCGCCACCCGCGGTGGTGCGATCATCAAGGCCCGTGGGGCATCGTCGGCCGCCTCGGCCGCCAACGCTGCAGTCGATCACATTCGTTCGTGGTCGCTCGGAACCGCCGACGGCGACTGGGTGTCGATGGGTGTTCCGTCGGACGGCAGCTACGGCGTACCCAAAGGCATTATCTCGAGCTTCCCGTGTGTTTGCCGTGACGGCAACTACGAGATCGTTCAGGGCCTCGAGATCGACGAGTACAGCCGTGCCAAGATCGATGCCTCTGCCGCCGAGCTGGTTGCCGAACGCGACGCGGTCGCTGGCCTCGGTCTGATCTGAGGCCAGCTCACAGGGTCCTCGATCGGCCTCGATCGGCGGCCTTCATATACGAGACGTTCGAAACCCGAGTTGTAAGGTCGGGTTTTGTGGCTTAGCGTTGCGGCGATGAGTGACAACTGGGGTTTCGAGACCAAGCAGATTCACGTCGGGGGAGAGCCCGATCCGACAACCGGCGCCCGCGCCGTACCGATCTATCAGACGACGTCGTACGAGTTTCGCGACACCGAGCATGCGGCGAATCTGTTCGGGTTGGCTGAGGTCGGCAACATCTATACCCGCATCATGAATCCCACCCAGGGCGCGCTCGAAGCGCGTCTCAATGCCCTCGAGGGTGGTTGCATCACTGCGATCGGTATTCCGGGAGCACTTGCAGTTGCCTCGGGCCAGGCGGCCGAGACGCTGACGCTGCTCACATTGTGCGAGTCGGGTGACCACATCGTGGCATCGTCGTCCTTGTATGGCGGCACCTACAACCTGCTGCACTACACGCTGCCAAAGATGGGCATCAATGTTTCCTTCATCGACGATCCCGACGATCTCGACGCCTGGCGGGCCGCCGTGCAGCCAAACACGAAGGTGTTCTATGGCGAGGTGCTCGCCAACCCGCGCAACAACTTTTTCGACATCGAGAACATCGCCGACATCGCTCATGAAAATGGCATCCCGCTCGTCGTCGACAATACCGTACCCACCCCCTATCTCGTGCAGCCGCTCAAGTGGGGTGCCGACATCGTGGTGCACTCGCTGACCAAGTTCATCGGTGGCCATGGCACGTCGATCGGTGGGGCGATCATCGATGGCGGCACATTCGACTACGGCGCATCCGGCCGATTTGCAAACTTCACCGAACCCGACCCCAGCTACCACGGCCTGGCCTACTGGCCGGCGCTCGGCCACGGTTCGTTCATTCTCAAAGCGCGCGTCCAGATGCTGCGCGACTTGGGTATGGCAATCTCGCCGTTCAATGCCTTCCAGATCCTGCAGGGTGTCGAGACCTTGAGCCTGCGTATGGATCGCCATTGGGAGAACGCCCAGAAGGTCGGCGAGTACCTCGACGCCCACCCGCAGGTGACCAGCGTGTCGTACGCCGGCCTCGAGTCGAGTCCATGGCATGACCGCACTCGGGTGTACGGCAAGGGCAAGGGGTTCGGGTCGATCATCGCCTTCGATATCGAGGGTGGTACCGAGGCCGGCAAGCGGTTCGTCGAGGGGCTCACGCTGCACAGCCATGTCGCCAACATCGGCGACGTGCGCAGCCTGGTGATTCAGCCCTCGACCACGACCCACAGCCAGCTATCGGCCACCGAGCAGGCAGCGGCCGGCGTGACCCCCGGCCAAGTTCGTCTCAGCGTCGGCCTCGAGTCGATCGACGACATCCTCGCCGACCTCGATCAAGGCTTTGCCGCAGCCGCTGGCTGAACCCCAACCATTACCAAAGGGGCCATACCAAACGTGCCAGGCACGTTTGGTAACGGTCGGCTCGTTAGCCTGCCCGGGTGAAATCCGCCGAGGGCATCTGGGCTGGTAAGTACCTGCCGGTCACGCTCGCCAACCTGACCATCATCGCGATCGCGGCGTTTGACGGTCTGGCGATCATCGCCGCGCTGCCGAACATCACCAAGGACCTCGGCGATGTGGCCCTGGTGCCGTGGGTGATCACGGCCTACCTCGCCACGTCGGCAGTGGCGGTGATCGTGGCTGGTCCGGTGATCGACGCGGTCGGTGTTCGACGTACCTTCCGTGTTACCGGAGTGTGGTTTCTCGTTTGGAGCGCGGCTGCCGCGGCAGCTCCCAACATGCCTGTGTTGATCGCGATCCGCGTGATGCAAGGACTCGGCGGTGGGCTTGTGATCGCCGTGGCGCTCGCCGCCGTAGGGTTGGCGTATCCCCACGAGCTGCGCCCGCGGGCCTTTGCCGCCAACTCGCTGGTGTGGGGCGGAATGGGGTTCGGCGGCCCGGCTGTGGCAGGCGCGTTGCTGACCCTGGGCGACTGGAGATCGATCTTCCTTGTGCAGCTGCCGTTGACCGCGTTGGCGCTGGCCGTCGGTTGGCGCTCGTTGCCGAGCACCCGAGATCGACCAACCAAGGTGCGGATCGATTGGACTGGGGTGGCCCTGCTCTCGATCGTTACCCTCGCTTCACTGGTCGCTGTCTCGGAGATCGGGGCCCGCTGGTGGCTTGCCGGCATCGGCCTCGCCGTCACGGCGGCGTCTGCGTCTGCATACTGGAAACACAGCGGTCGCGTCCCTGATCCGGTGCTTCATCGTCAACACCTCACAAGATTCCCGCTGCGGTGGGTGCATATCACCAGTGGCCTCGTGTTGATCGCCGGCCTCGCCACCGACAACTATCTGCCGCTCTATGTGCAGACGACGCGTGGCCGTTCGGAGGGGTTTGCGGCCTTCTCGCTCGTATTCCTCACGGTTGGATGGACGGTGGGGTCGGTGGTGTTCAGCCGTGTGCTTGATCGGTGGCGTGAATCGGATGTGATCCTGCTCGGGGCCAGCATCATCGTGCCGGCACTGGCTGTGTCCGGCATGGCGATCGCATTCGATTGGCCGCTGGCGGTCGTGTTCGCCGGCTTCGCGGTGGTCGGTCTGTCGATCGGTTTTGTGTCGACGGCCGGGCTCACCTTGTTGCAGGCGAGCAGCGCCGAGTCGGAGATGGGCCGAACGAACGCCGCACATCAGTTCGTCCGCACGTTGTGCATTACCTATGGCGTCGCGCTGGGAGGCGCGATCCTCTTGCTTGTCGTCGACCGCCGGGTCGGTGACATCGACACGGTTCGTGACGTGTTGGCAGGCGAGCAGATCGCGCTCGGGGCCGAAACGGCGAGCGCGATCGGCGCCGGGCTGGCTTGGACAACGCTGCTCGCCGTCGGCGTGGGGATCTGGTGCTTTGCCGCCGCCCGCCGCCTGGCCTCCGCGATGCGAGCGAAGTAACCCAACGGTGCCACCGTTCAGTCGCCGCGGTGGTCTCTTAGGAACTGCTCGAACTCGGCGCCAAGATCGTCGGCTGACGGGATCGCGGCCTCGGCGCGACGGTCATGATCCTGCTCGAGCATGCGCGTGTAGAACTGAAGCTGTACATCGCCCTCGACGACCTCATCGTGCAGCGACCGCCACCTGGTGACCTCTTCGGCGAGCTCGCCCTCGTCGTCAGGAACCGGAACATTGAGTACGTGAGAGAGGTGGGTCTGCAGGGCGGCGATGGCTTGTGGGTGCTCGGCATTCATCAGATAGTGAGGCACGCCGACCCGCAACGAAACCGATGGGATACCGGCGTCGGCCAGATCTGACTGGATCACACCTATCACGCCCGTGACACCCTGATAGGTGGGCTGGCCGATACCGAGCCGACGGGCGAGATCCGGATCGGTGGTGCTACCGGTGACCAACGGCGTCCGTGTGTGGGGTACGGCTTCGGCGGCAGAACCGACCGTGACGACGGCCTCGCAGCCCAGCCTCTGAGCGGCCTCGGTGATACAGGCCGAGTAGGTGCGCCACGCTAGGTGCGGTTCGACCCCAACCAGCACGACCAGGTCGCGACCCCCAGGGCAGCGCACGACATCGAACTGGTTTTCGGGCCAGCGCAGCTGTCGCACCTCGCCCTCGTCGAACTCGACCTGAGGTCGCTCTTGGGTGAAGTCATAAAACGGATCGGGATCGATCTCGCCGATCGTGATCGCCGTGTCAGCGGGGGCAAAGCGGTCGAGCGCAGTGGTGGCAACGCCGCTGATGTCGAACAGGCCGGTCAGGGCGATCAGCATCACGGGCGATCGCAACGGGCTCAGGTTCTCGATTTCGAGTTGCAGCACCTGGTCGACGTTCACGACGATCAGTGTGTCAGGATTTAGGCCGCGAGCGACTCGACGACGAGGTCGATACAGCGGGTGAGGGCTTCGATGTCGGCTGGGTCGATGGCGGGGAACATGCCGACCCGAAGCTGGTTGCGACCCAACTTGCGGTAGCTGTCGGTGTCTAGCACTCCGTTGGCCCGCAAAACCGACGACACCAGGTTGGCGTCGATCGAGTCGGCGAGGTCGATCGTGGCGACGACCGACGAGCGTTTGGCGCGATCGGCGACGAACGGGGTCGCCCAGTCGCGCTGCTCGGCCCAGCCGTACATGATCGCTGCCGACGAATCGCTGCGAGCAGCACACCACTCGAGACCACCGTTGGCATTCATCCACTGCACCTGGGCGTCGAGCATGATCAGCGTCGCCACCGCAGGCGTGTTGTACGTCTGGTTGGAGCGGCTGTTGGTGAGGGCGATACCGAGATCGAGCGAGGCGGGCCGCCACCGATCGGTTGCGGCGATTCGTTCGATCCGCTCGGTGGCGGCGGGGGAGCAGGCGGCCAGCCACAGTCCGCCGTCGGCGGCGAAGCACTTTTGCGGAGCGAAGTAGTAGACGTCGACGTCGTTGGGTGACCAACGCAACCCACCTGCAGCCGATGTTGCATCGACCGCAACCAATGCGCCGTCGTCGGCGCCAACCGGCCGAACCGGGCGCATCGCCACACCGGTCGATGTTTCGTTGTGGGTCAGGCCGTATAGATCTACACCGCCGGTCGCGACCGGTGCTGGATGTTCGCCGGCAGCGCTCTCGATGATGCTCGGTTGCTCGAGATGTGGTGCGGAGGCGCAGGCCTCGGCGAACTTCGAGGAGAACTCACCGAACACCAGGTGTTGGCTGCGCCGGTCGACGAGGCCGAATGTGGCAGCGTCCCAGAAGATGGTGGTGCCACCGTTGCCGAGCACGATCTCCCAGCCGTCGGGTAGCGAGAACAACTCGGTCAAGCCGGAGCGGATGGAGCCGACGAGCGTCTTTACCTGTGGCTTGCGATGTGAGGTGCCCATGATCGAGGTAGCGCCGGCGACGATCGCATCGATCTGCCCGCCACGCACCTTTGAAGGACCGCAGCCGAAACGGCCGTCGGCGGGCAGGATCGAGTCTGGAATTCGAATGGTCTGAGGATCCACGGCCCCAGCATGGCAGCGCACGTCGATGGTTCCGACTTTGGTTACTTCACGATTCGTTTCGTCTTCGGTTCGTCTTGTTTCGCAAGATCGCCTTGTTCGTTTCGTGGCGGGCGCCTTGAGTGGGGGTGTCCAAGAAAACCCTATTTACCAGGAGATGTCCATGAAGATTCGTCACACCCTCGCCGCCTCAGCAGCGGTTGCCGCGGCGATTGGTATCGCCATCGTGCCGGCCGTCGCCAACGCCGACCACGGCGGTTCCACCGCTACGTACCGCGTCACGATCGAGAACATCGCAACCGGATTCCAGCCGCTGTCACCGTCGGGAGTTGTCGTCCACAGCCGTTGGGCGGACGTGTGGAATACGGGCTCGCCTGCGACTGCGGCGGTTGCCGCCGTAGCCGAGGACGCCAACCTTCCGGTCTTTGTCGGCACGTACGCGCAAACCTCAGGCGTGTCGCAGGCATTTGTCGGAGGTGCGGCACCGTTCGGTCCGGGTGGATCGATCATGTTCGAGTTCGACGCCCGGAGGGGTGATCGGCTGAGCCTGGTGAACATGCTCGTGAACACCAATGACGCATTCACCGGGCTCGACTCGGTGAAGCTCCGCGGCGGCACGCACGTATACGAGGTCGGCGCCTATGACGCAGGTACCGAGGTCAACAACGAGCTCGCCTCGCACATCCCCGGGCCCGCCGGGAACAGCCCCTTCAGTCGTGACCCCGAGGGCGCCGTGGTCACCCACCACGCCGGTGTACAGGGTGGCGGCGACCTCGACCCGGCCGTTCATGGCTGGGACGGCCCGGTCGCCCGGATCACGATCGAACGCCTCGGCTGAACCCCGCCACGCAGAGTTGGGAGTTGTGCCTGGAGCGTGAGCCGATAGGCGAACTGCGGCCAATCGTTACAGGGGAACCATGCGGAATCAAAGGGAGCGCAGCGGCCTCTCCGCTGGTTCCCTGGCACAACTCCCGACTCTTCGTTACCGAACGCGGAATCGGGGGGATTTTCTGGCAGCATTGGGGACGTGAACCGAACCTCCGAACGACTCGCAGCAATTGCCCCCTCCGCTACCCTTGCCGTCGATGCCAAAGCCAAGGCGCTCAAGGCGGCCGGTGAGAATGTTGTCGGTTTTGGGGCGGGCGAACCTGACTTTCCGACGCCTGCCCACATCGTCCAGGCCGCGATCGACGCCTGTGGCGATCCGAAAAACCATCGCTACACGCCGGCTGGCGGACTGCCCGAACTGAAAGAGGCGATCGCCGCCAAGACCCTGCGCGATTCGGGGTATCACATCGATGCCAGCCAGGTGCTCGTCACCAACGGTGGCAAGCACGCCGTGTACACCGCCTTCGAGGCGCTGTGCGACCCGGGCGACGAAGTGCTGCTGCCGGCCCCGTACTGGACCACCTACCCCGAGGCGATCACGCTGGCCGGTGGAGTTCCGGTGGTTATCGACACCTCCGACGAGACCGGGTTCAAGGTTACGATCGAGCAGCTCGACGCGGCCCGTACCGATCGCACCAAGGTGTTGTTGTTCGTCAGCCCCGACAACCCGTCCGGCGCTGTGTACACCCCGGGCGAGGTCAAGGCGATCGGCGAGTGGGCTGTCGACAACGACGTGTGGGTCGTCACCGACGAAATCTACGAGCACCTCACCTATGGCGACCACGAGTTCGCCTCGATGCCGACGCTGGTTCCCGGCATCGCCGAGCAATGCCTCGTGCTCAACGGCGTCGCCAAGACGTATGCCATGACCGGCTGGCGCGTCGGCTGGCTGATCGGTCCCAACGACATCGTCAAGGCCTGCACCAACTTCCAGAGCCATGTCACATCGAACGTCGCCAACGTGGCCCAACGGGCGGCCCTGGCGGCAGTTTCCGGCTCACTCGACGACGTCGTGATGATGCGCGAGGCCTTCGCGCGGCGCGGCACCACCATGCACCGTCTGCTGAACGACATCGATGGCGTCACCTGCATCAAGCCGCAGGGGGCGTTCTATTGTTTCCCGAACGTGTCGGGCCTGCTTGGCCGCGATCTCAACGGGAAATCGGCGTCGACCACGCTCGAGCTGGCCGATCTCGTGCTCGAGCAGGCCAAGGTGGCGTTTGTGCCCGGCGAGGCGTTTGGTGCCCCCGGCTATGCCCGATTCAGCTTTGCCCTCGGTGACGCCGACATGGAAGAAGGCATTCGGCGGATCGCCGAACTCGTCGGCTGACCTGCGCTCCGTCGTCCACACATCGCCGGATGGGCCCGGCCCGAGCCGGTACTTGGGATACAACAATGACGGTGCGAGACAATCCGCGACTGAACGTCAAGGCGGCCGACTGGGCCCAGCGGCTGGCAAGTCGAGTCAACCCGGCCGACGCCGCCAAGATCTCGCAGCGGATGCTCGACACGATCGATGACGTGTCGAGCAATCGGTGGGATGCCGCCACGCGGCGTGCGGCGGCGCTGCCCGGCGACATCAGGCCCGAGAAGATCAAGTCGCTCACCGACTCGTTCTCACGCGAGCTCGGTGCCGCGGGTGCAGCAGCGGGCGCTGCGGCCATCGCCCCGACGGTCGGTACGGCGGCCACGATTATGGCGTCTACGGCGGAGCTGGCATGGTTCACGGCCCGTGCCGGCGATCTGATCCTCACGATCGCCGCCACGCACGGCCGACCCGAGCCGACGGTCGACGAGCGACGAGCATGGGTGCTCGCCGTGCTGATCTATGGCAGCTCTGCCAAAGACGGCATCACTCGGGCGATCAACGAGGCATCGACCGGTGTCTCCCCGATCGTCGATCGTCGAGTTCCGCTCGCCACCTTGCAGATCGCGAACCGGGTGATGAGCAGGTCGCTGTTTCGCCGTTACGGCTCGAGGCGCGGTCTGATCGCCGTTGGGCGGGCTTTGCCGATCGGAATCGGTGCGTTCATCGGGGGCGCCGCCAACTACGCCGCGATTCGAGCGTTGGCCCGCAACGCCGACCAGTTCTTCGCACGGCTGCCGTACTCGGCGATCGACGTCGATTCGACCGATCTGACGGGACGCCAACTCGGACCGCTGTGACATACCCCGTTCTGGTCGCGAACCGGCCGACCCGTGGCGGCGGTTTCGCGACCAGAACGGGGTCAGATGTCGACGTGGG
>CALFRK010000163.1 GCA_937919625.1 uncultured Ilumatobacter sp. | reverse complement strand
GCCGCCCCAGCGCCCGTCGCCGCCCCAGCAGCCGCCGCCCCAGCGCCCGTCGCCGCACCGGCTCCCATCGCCATTGCGGTTCCTGCGCCACCAGCGCCCGTCGCTGCACCGGCTCCCCAGCCCGTTGCAACCACCGGTGGCAGCTGACACGCTGCCGCGCATCGCAGCCCGTGCGACGACACGGATAATGAGCTGCGATGCGCTGGTGGTCGTCACCCTGCACGATCCACTCCAAACAGCTGCAGGTCACGGTTCGAGATTGGCGCAACGTGCCATCGATCGGCTGCATCAGCTCGAGCAAAGCTGGAGCCGGTTTCTGCCGACCAGCGAGATCAGCGGTCTCAACGACGCTGGGGGCGAGCCGCGGATCGCATCGTCTGACACTGTGCGTCTAGTCGAGGCCCTCGTGCAGGCGTGGCATGCCACGTCCGGATCGTTCGATCCGACCCTGCTCGGCGCTCTGGTGCAACTCGGGTACGCCGCCAGTCGCGACGATGCGACACTGCGCACCTCGCTCGGCGCCGAGATTGTTGCTCAGGGCAACCCCGCCGGCATTCTGATCGACCCCGACACCGGCTGGATCCAACTCCCACACGGCACCACGCTCGACCCGGGAGGGCTGGGCAAGGGTTTGGCAGCCGACATTGTTGTCGAGGAATTGATCGATGCCGGCGCGGCAGGCGCACTCGTCGAGATCGGTGGCGACATGCGCGTGTCCGGTCAACCTCCTACCGGTGAGGCATGGACGATTGCGGTCGCCCCCGTCGCCGAAGACGATAAGACACGATTCGTGCAACTCTGCGATGGCGGGGTCGCCACATCGACGTCACGGCTCCGCACCTGGGTTCATGATGGCGAACAGCGGCACCATCTGATCGACCCACGTACACTGCGGTCCGCCGACGCCGACACGATTTCATGTTCGGTGATCGCCGGCTCGGCAGCTTGGGCAGAGGCGTTCACCAAGGTCGCCTTCGCCGAACAGGTGCCCAGCGCTCTCGAATGTTATGACGCCCGCGGATTGGCAGCTTCGATCACCACGACCGATCGCCGGCAACACGACTCGAACGTCTGGAAGGAATTCTGCCGATGAGTGAAAAAAGCTGGTGGTACCTGTCGCGTGCGTCAGGAATCGTCGCACTTGTCCTCCTCGTGCTCAGCGTGGTGTGGGGCGTGTTGCTCGCGACGCGAGCATTACGACACATCGATCGTCCGGCCTGGTTGCTCGACCTCCACAAATGGCTGGGAGGCACGGCTTTGGTGATGACGGGCTTGCACATGCTCGGTCTCTACCTTGACGGGTACATCCAGTTCGGTTTCGCCGAGTTACTCGTGCCGGGCAAAAGTCAGTTCCGCCCACTCGGTGTGGCAATCGGAGTGCTCTCGTTCTATGTGATGGTCGCCGTCCAGGCCACGTCATACATGCGACGCTGGCTCTCCAAACGGGTGTGGCGCGGCATCCACATGCTGTCATACGGGCTCGTGTGGGGCGCCGCCATCCACGCCGGCATGTCGGGCACCGACACGATCAACCGTGCTTATCAGGTACTCGCGCTGGTGCTCACGATGATCGCCGTAACGGCGACGATGATCCGGATCATCACGCCGGCTCGGGCTCGCCGATCTCCGGCGAGCTGACACCCAGCAGCCAGCGCCGTGCGTTCTCACCCAGCGCCTCGGTGGCATACCCGCCCTCCTGCAATACGACAGTCGGCAGGCCGAGCTGTCGCACCACGGCACCCGATTGCTCGAAACCGTCCGGCGTGACCGCGAGGTCGCTGATCGGGTCGTCGTAGTACGTGTCGAGTCCCAGCGAAACCACCACCACGTCGGGACCAAACGCCGAGATCTCACCGCATGCCGCAGTCAACGCCGACAGATAACGCTCGTCATCGGTGCGTGCCGGTAGCGGATAGTTCGATGTCGCTCCCCTGCCTTTGCCGGTACCGATCTCGCCGCTGAACCCCGTCAGATAAGGATACGCCCGTACGGGGTCGCCGTGTAAGGACACGAACTGCACGTCGTCTCGGTCGTAGAAGATCTGCTGGGTACCGTTGCCATGGTGGTAGTCGACGTCGAGCACGGCGACCTTGCTGCCTGTGCTCTCGGCGAGGTGGTGGGCAACGACTGCGGCGTTGTTGAAAAAGCAATAGCCGCCATAGGCGGCGCGGGCAGCGTGGTGCCCAGGCGGGCGACACAGCCCGTAGGCGACCGGCTCACCGTTGATCACCTGGTCGGCAGCCGTGAGGGCAACGTCGACAGACGAGCGAGCGGCCGCATACGTACCGTGCATGATTGGGGTGGTGGTCTCGAAGCACCACCACCCCAACCTTGCCCCGATCGCCTCGGGTTCTCTGGCAGGTCCCATCTTTTCGCGCAACGCTGGCATCGCAAAGATGTCGGGCACAACGTCGTGCGTGAAACCGTGAACCTGCTGGTACTCGTACCAAGCCGTTTCAAGGAATGCCACGAGCCCTGGATCGTGAACCGCCTCGATCGGTGCCGTGCCCCACTCGTCGGGAGCGATGAACTCGAATGAACTGTCGGCCGCCAGCGTCGATCGGATGATCTCCGCACGCCCAGGATGTTCGAACGGTTCTTGCAGAGCACCGTTCTCCAACTCGAACTGCGGATGGTGCGATCGGTGTCTCAGTGTGTACACGACCTTCACGACCGGCACCACCCCGCTACGCGGATCGGTTTCGCTCTCATCGTTCCGCCAATCTTCACAGCGTCATCCTGACATGATCGGGCGACTGGCGAAACTGTGACGGGATTCACGTACAAAGGTCTGGACAATTGCCCGGGATCATTACAAGGTGATGACAGAGGACATTTCATTCGCAAGGAGGCTCTATGCACACCCACGGATCCATCGATCAACGTGAGGGTCTGGTCACAGAGTTCATCGGGCACGAAGTGCTTGACGAGCGCGGACTCCACCTCGGTTTGGTCACCGACATCGTGGACAACCCATCAGACGGTCACGCCGAGTTTCTCGTGGTCTACCCCGGCCTTCTGCGGCCGGCGCACTATGTGCCCATCGCAGGCTCGTATCACACCGATCAAGGCCGAGTCGTCGTCCCCTGGGACAAGCACTGGGTCAAGACAGCATCACGTGCGACTGGCAACCATCTGCCCACAGGGCCCGATCGCCAGCAACTTCTGCGCCACTACACCAACGCCTGAACCCGTTCGGCGCTGACACATTTCGGATGTATCGCGGCCGCTCGGTCGTGTTCTTGATCCATGCGCCCGAGCGAATCAGGCTCTTCAGATTTCAGGCCGAGGGTTCGCCTTCGAGTATCAATTCGTCCGTGAGGTACTGCTCGCGGCATTTGGCGCGCTGCAGTTTGCCGGAGCTCGTCTTGGGCAGCGAGCCCGCCTTGACCAACATGACGTCGCGTGGCGGTAGGCCACACACCTCGAGCGTGCGGTGGTGGATTTCGTGGCGAACGGCAACGGGATCATCCGATCGGACTTCGGCGACGACAACAACCGATTCCTTGCCCTTATAGCCCTCCATACCGAACGCGATCACATTGCCGGCTCGCACGCCCTCGAGACCGCCGACCGCCCGTTCGATGTCCTCGGGGAACACATTGCGGCCGCCGACGATGATGACGTCCTTGATCCGCCCACACAGAATCAGTTGACCGTCGAGCAGGTAGGCCAGATCGCCCGTGCACAACCAGCCGTCGCGAAACAAAGCTTGCGTGGCGGCCTCGTGCTTGTAGTACCCAGAGGTGATCGATGTTCCTCGCAGCAACAGCTCACCGACATGACGCTCAGGCAGCGTCTCGTAGGTGGCGGGATCGACCACCTTCATCTCCATGCCGGGTACCGCCGTGCCCAACAGTGGGAGCCGGCGGGTACGAATGGCCAGGTCGTCGGGATCGAGAATCTCGACCGGCTTGGCAACGCCGCTGCGCTCCAGCACCTCCCGGTCGACCGCGTCGCACATCAGACCGGCACCGCGTTTCGGAAATGCTGCCCCGATCGCCGTCTCTGCCATCCCGAAAGCGGGGAATATGCTCCCCGCCCGAAAACCGAACGGCTCGGCGGCGGCCACGAATGCTTCGACAGCCTTCGGATCGACCGGCTCGGCACCGCTCAGCGCCAGGGTCAGCGATGAAAGATCGAGTCCCTCGGATCGCTTGAGCGCTCTGGTCGCCAGCACCCACGAGAAGTTGGGGCCCGCTGTGGCAGTGCCGTGATAGTCGGATACCCACTTCATCCAATTCCCTGGGTGCGCCATAAAGTCCTGCGGAGCGGCCTGAACGAGCTGGGTGCCTTTGGTCATCGGCAACGCCAGAAATCCGACCAGGCCCATGTCGTGATAGAGCGGCAACCATGACACCATCGTTTCGTTGGCGTCGATCTCGGCGGCCTCGCAACACGCGTCGATGTTGGCCGACAGCACCCGGTCGGGGATCATCACACCCTTCGGCTCGCTCGTCGATCCACTCGTGTACTGCAAGATCACGAGCCGTTCCGGGTCGTGATCGGGCACCTCGAGCCGCTCGCCTGAAGGCACATTCGGAGCACCAGGCAGCACCGAGCCAATCGGTTGGATCGGGGGGTCTCCAGCTGCAGCCGCGTAGAACGGTGCGAGCTGGTCGTCGATCAGTAACAGCTTGGCATCGCCATGGCGGATCCGGGCGCGGGTCGAGTTGACAAACTCGTCCAGCGAACCCATCCGCATCGGCAGCGGCAGCACCATCGAGGCGATTCCGGCCATCCAGCAGCCGCGCACGACGGTCATCAGTTCGCGGCTGGTTGGCCCGAGAATGGCAACATGGTCGCCCGGAAGCAACCCCTTCGCCTGCAGAGCGGCGCCGGCCGAACGGGCCTCGTCGTGGATTTGTCGCCACGACACGTCGACCGGACCGTCTGGAGCGACGGAATTTCCGACGAAGCTCACGCCCGTGCCGAGGTCTGCTGCATGTTCGAGACGTTCGATCGTCGACAGCGACGAGAAGGGCGAACTCATAGGCGCCGACGCTACCTGCTCCCCCTGCACCACGACATAGCCCGCTTCGGAGTGTGTCAGGCGCACTCCGAACTCTGCACGGGCAGCAGGAAACGCAACCACACGTCGAGCAGCCAGCGTTCGTAGGCGTCGGCAGTCCAACCACGCTCGATAGTGAGCATCAGATACAGCTCGGCGCTGTTGGTGGCCCAGATCGTGTCGGCCGCCACCTCGAGCGGAAGGTCGTCACGCACCCCTCCGGCCGCGCTGAGGTCATCGACGAGGCGCCGCATGTTCGCCGCCCGTCGTTCGCTGATCTCGCGCCACACCGTCTCGGCATCGGGCTCGGTCGCCGCCGCATCCCTCACTGATGCCAGCAGGGGCGCCAGCCGCTCGTGGATCGATCGGGTTGCGCGGGCGTAGATCGCAAGCTTGCGCTGCGGGTCGGTTTCGGCCCGGAACGCGAGCACATAGTCGCGCTCGTTGGCGACCACCGGGCGCCCCTCCCCAGAGATCGCCTGCTCCACAAGCTCACGCAGCAAAACCGGCTTGCGACCGACCAGCTGGTACACCGTGTCGACGTGAACCTCGGCCGCTCGGGCGATGTCGCTGATCGTGGTCGAGTGGTAGCCGCCTTCGACGATCAAAGCCCGCGCTGAGTCGATGATCCGTTGGCGTGTCTCGCCCGAGCGCAGGCGACGGCGTTCGTTGTCATATCCACGACTCTTGACGTTGTCGTTCATGTGATGCATACTTCCATCCGAACCATAGACGGATCAAATATTTGGAGGAGATAACCATGACCTACGCATTCACTCAAGATGTGCCGATCGACGAGTCGTTCTACCAACGCATCGTCGCCGCCATGGGTGACGCCAAGCCCAAAGGGCTGATCGTGCACCTTGCGATCGAGCGCGAAGAGGGAGGGTTGCGGTACATCGACGTCTGGGAGTCCGAGGAGGATTGGAACCGATTCGTCGACGACCGTCTGCACCCGGTCATCCATGGCCTGCTGCACGAGGTGTTCGGCGACGACATACCCCCCGAGCCGGCTCAAACGCCGCTCGCCGTGATCCACTCCTGGATCGGATGACGCTTCATTGGCTGCCGCCGAGGCGTTGCGGCAGGTGCCCATCGCGCTTGACGGCGATCTGATCGGCGTCGCACACCCGACACATGAATTCGCGGTGCACACCCTGGATCGACATCTGGCTGCCACGTGACTTCTCGACGATCACCTGTGGCATTGCCTCCATCGCGAATCCGAGGCATTTCGGACACGACGGCCGCGGGTCGCGGGTGAACGAAATCCGGCATGCGTCGCACGTGAGCTCGATCAATCCGTCGTTGGTCGGGGTACCGCGAAGATGTTCGTCGGTGCCGCAGCCGCTGCACACGATCTCGGTCACGAGGTGCGCAGGGTTTCGGTGTGGCCGTCGACCGACAGCACTTGACCGGAGATCTTGAGGCCGAGCGGTGATGCGAGGAAGCAGATCGTCTGGGCGATCTCGTCAGGGTCGATGAACGTGCGCATCGACACCTGCCGTTCGAACCCCGCACGGATATCTTCCGCTGACCGCCCGCTGGCCTGCGACTCGAGCTCGATCACGTGATCCATGCGCGGACCGGTGATCGAGCCAGGGCAGATCGCATTGGCGCGCACGCCGTACTCGCCCAGCTCCATCGCCATCGTCTTGGTCAGCCCGATCACGGCCCACTTCGCCGCTGCGTACGGGGAGCGGTACGGAAACCCGAGATACCCGGCCGTCGACGAAATATTGACGATCAGGCCTGACCTGGCCTGCTTCATCACCGGGATCGCGTGGCGAGACGTACGGAACATCGACGTGACGTCGAGGTCGAGCGTGCGGGTCACATCGGCCGGATCGAGATCCTCGACGCGACCGCCCGGGCCGGCGATGCCGGCATTGTTGACCAGCACGTCGATGCCGCCGAGTGCTGTGATCGACGCCGACATGAACCGATCGACGGAGGCCGTGTCGCCCACGTCGGCGATGACACCGTCGATGCGATCATGCTCGCACACGTCCGTCAGGGCTTCGGCGTCGATGTCGCACACCCACACGTTGGCGCCGTGATCGGCGAACATCTGGGCAGTCGCGCGTCCGATGCCGGACGCGGCGGCGGTGATGACGACCCTCAGGCCTTCGAGATCGAGCCTCATCGAATTCGCACTCCTTGTCGTTCGAGTTCGAGGTGAACCTTGTCGATATCCACTTCGTCGAGCTCCTTGTTGGCGTGCAACGAGACTGCGGCAGCGATGCCGGCCGCTTGCCCCAGTACAGCGCAGCACGACATATTACGGGTGGCGGCGTGTGACACCTTGTCGCCGCCCGATGACCGCCCTGCGACCAGCAGATTCTTGATCCGCTTAGGCAACAGATTACGGTACGGCAGCTGGAAGTAGCGACCGGTTGTGGGCAAGATCAAGATGCCGTAGCCGTCGATGAACTCCGGATAGATACCGATCGTGTCGTCGAATCGTGCCTGCTCACGAACGTCGTGCTCGGTCATGTTGTAGACCGCGTCGATCTTGCGGGTATCGCGAATGCCGATCGTCATGCCGAAGTTGCGTAGGCGTGCGCCCGAACACCCCGGTGTGTAGGCGCGCAGTGCATCGATGGCGTGCATCGCTTGGCGTCGGCCCTCGATCTCGCCGCCCGTCATCGAGTCGGGGTCGGTGCCATCGACCTCTGGAAGGTGCACGACGTTCATATAGGTCAGCTCGCCAGAGTCGTGAAGCGCACCCCACGTACCCGCCAGCGTCGCGAGGTTGTCAGGGATCACGCCATCGCGAACCGCTTGGGCAAAGGGTTTGTGGAGGAACGGGGAGAACATGGCGTCTTCTTTGCCGGAGGTCTCGATGTCCCATGCCCCATTGCCCTCCCAATCACGGTAGGTCTGCGGGTCGTCACGGATGCCCTCTACAAAGGCCCGCTTGTCTACCCCTGCCAGGTGGAATATCACCGAGGCTGCCATCATGTGCTCGCGAGGAGTCATGTGGGTCGCGGCCCCGGCGCGATCGGCGATATCGGCGTCGCCGGTGGCATCGATGACGCGGTTGGCCAGGATGGCTTCACGGCCGGCCTTCGACTCGGTGATGATGCCGATCACTCGGGCACCGTCCATGATTGGGGCGGCGAAGCTGCGATGCAGCATCGGGTGTACATCGGCTTCCTCGACCAGGGTGTCGGCGACCACCTTGAAACCTTCGGCATCGAGCTCGAACGAGTCGGACTGGCTGTCGGGCACGGCGGCACCCATCTCGTGCGCCCGCGTCTCGAACTCGCGCCCGATCCCGTCGGCTTCGACCGTTTGTTCGTGGCGATACCAAGCCATGCCCTCGACGCCGACCGTGGTGATGTTGCCACCGAAACATCCGAACCGTTCAACCAGGCTGACATCGACGCCAGCCCGGGCTGCCGCCAGCGCTGCAGCTAATCCGGCGGGACCAGAGCCGACGACGAGTACGTCAGTTTCGTGGATCACGTCGATCTCACGCGCCGGTTCGACAATCGTGCCGAGCCGTTGCCTGGCGTTTGTCGACATGCGAACTCCTTCAGCGGGGCCAGGGTGGCCTGGGCGAGCACATGCTCGCCGAATTCCGGCCAGATTTCAAAGACGCTCGAGCGTCACATCGTGAAAGCAAGCCTGCGGGCGGCGGCCTCACCGAAGGTGGCGTCGCCGCTCCAGCTGATGCGACCGTCGTCGATCGGGCCCTGCGGGTCGATGCGGCCGCACGCCAGCAAGGCGAACGCCGTCGAGTCGGCGCGCAACACGACGTCGGGGCTCTCGAGCGAATCCACCAGCCCGGCTCGACCGGTCACCGCAACGTGCATCACCCGTTGCACGCCGCCGTCGATCTCGATCGTGATGCTCTTGCCGTCGGGCAGCCCGATCTTCTTGCCGACGATGTAGGGCAACGATCGGTGGATCTCGTCGATCCCCATCTCGGCAGCGGGGCCGGCCTCATGACCGGGCAGGCCGAGCGGCACACGGATGTCCTGCTCGTGAACCCAAAAGTCGAACACCCGAATCGCCATGAATCGGTCATAGGTGCCTGGCCCGACCGGTGTCGCCGATGGCAGTGCCAGTTGATCCTGGGTGAGGTCGGCCAACTCGGAGCGGCGGGTGGCGATGATCTGTCGGTAGCGCTCGAACGCAGCACCGTCGTCGAGGTCTTTGACGTCGTTGATCCAGGCGGCGACCTTGTCGAACGGCAACGAGTCGACCATCGATCCGGGGGCCTCGCCGCTGAGCATGTGCTCGATCGCGCCGAGGTGGATCATGATGTCGCGCACCGTCCATCCGGGGCACAGCGACGGTGTCGCCCATTGCTCATCGGTCAGGCTGCCAAACAGATCGTCAAGCGAATCCCAACTCTGTCCGAGGTTCTCGACGGTGAGTGATGTGCTCATGACAGTGCTCCCATTTCAGATGCGGGCCCGATGGCCTGAAACCCTTCTTCCGTGAAACCGACGACCGTACCGCGGTCGATGCTGACCCAGTCGCGGGCCTCGACGTATGGACGAAACGTCTCGACGATGCGGCGCTCGTCGTCCTTCATTTTCGGCTTCTGGAGTTCGTACAGATCGGGGAACTCGGTCCACGCCGTGACTGCGTTCCACAGTCGCACAGCGGCGGCGCCACTCGGCGGATTGATCAATACCGGCCCGAACAGGCAGTGATCGCCGAAGAACAGCGTCGGCACGCCGTAGCCGCCGCTCGCTACAACACGCTCGTGATCCGCCCTGACCTCATCGTGCGTTGTCGGGTCGGCAAGCGCCTGGTCGACGAGCGCCGGATCGAGGCCGAGCTGGCCGACCAGATTGCGGGCGACCTCCGGCTCGTGGGGACGGTTGCCGTCCTCGTGAAGGGCCCGACCGGCCAACTCGTACCAGCGGTCGAGATCGTCCATGCTGGAGCGCCGGATCAGGGCGCCGATCCGCATCAGCGACCAGCCGTACGACCACTCGCGCTCCCACGGGTGCTTCTTGCCCTCGACACGGTTGATCTCCTCGAGGCTGAAGAACTTCCAATTGATCGTGATGCCGGTCTGATCTCGGACGTCACGAATCCATTTCGAAGTCTGATACGCGTACGGACACAGCACATCGAAGTGAAAGTCGACCGATGTGGGAGCGGGAGGGAAAGTTTCACTCATACGGGCTCCTCGTGACTCTCGATAAAACTACGGAACTGCCCGCCATCCATCTGGCAATCCGTGAACAAGTTGCGCACTATCTGCGCAACCAGTTCACGCATTCGTTGAGAACACTGGTGTCGAAGGGGGGACTTGAACCCCCACGCCCATAATAGGGCACTAGCACCTCAAGCTAGCGCGTCTGCCATTCCGCCACTTCGACGTGACTGGTTGCGAGGCTATCGCCGAATCAGACCCGGACGAACAGGAAACTCAGGGCAACCACCGTGAGGATCCACACCAGTGCGAACACAAAGGTGATGCGATTGAGATTGCGCTCGGCAGCCGTAGAACCGAGCGCCGCACCGCCCCCACCACCGAACATGTCGGACAAACCGCCGCCACGCCCGCTGTGGAGCAGAATGCCCCCGATCAGAGAGAACATGGCCACCACATTGATGACCAACACGATGTAAAGCATCACGTCACGCACGAGCAACGATCCTAGCGGGCATCAAGGGCGTCCGGCAGGACACGGCAAGGTTGAACATCATCCGACGGGACGCTCGAACGAACCGTCCTGCCACACGGTGACGGGCGTGGCGTCCGCGAAGTGGCAGGCCACGGCGTGGCCGGGGGATTCGTCGACCAGTACCGGCTCTTGCTCGGCGCAGATGTCTTGCGCCTTTGGGCAGCGGGTACGAAACCGGCAGCCCGACGGCGGGTTGATCGGCGAAGGCACCTCACCCTCCAGGACGATTCGGTTGCGCTGGCGCTCGATCACCGGATCCGGCTCTGGCACTGCAGACAGCAGCGCCTGTGTATACGGGTGGGCCGGGCGCTCATAGATCTCCTCGGCAGACGCCATCTCAACCAGTTTGCCGAGGTACATAACGGCAACGATGTCGGAGATGTGGCGCACGACGGCGAGGTCGTGAGCGATGAACATGTACGCCACGCCGAGCTCTTTTTGGAGATCATCAAGCAGGTTCACAACGCCTGCCTGAATCGACACGTCGAGCGCTGACACCGGCTCGTCGAGCACGATCAGCGCCGGATCGAGGGCGAGCGCACGAGCGATACCGATTCTCTGGCGCTGACCACCGGAGAACTCATGTGGGAAACGACGTGCGTGATCGGGCGCCAACCCCACCAGCTCGAGCAGGTCGCCCACCATCTTGTTGTGATCTCCCTGCACACCCTGAATCTCGAACGGCTCGGCGATCGCGGCGCCGACGGTGCGCTTGGGGTCGAGCGAGGCGTACGGGTCCTGAAACACGATCTGCATCTGCTTTCGCAGAGCCCGCAACTCGTTGCGATGCATGCCAACCAGCTCTTGGCCCTTGAAACGAACCGATCCGCCGGTCGGCTCGAGCAGACGCAGCACGCAGCGACCCACGGTGGTCTTGCCCGACCCCGATTCGCCCACCAAGCCGAGCGTCTGGCCGGCGTCGACATGGAACGACACCCCTGACACTGCATGCACCGTGGCGTGTTCGACCCGAATACCGCGGGCCCGGCGAACTTGGAACGTTTTGACGAGATCGGTGACCTCTAAGACCGGTTCAGACATTGGTGTACTCCTCAGCCAACTCGTCAGCACGCACGCAGGCGGTTTCGCCGGCGCCGAATTGGCGCAAGTCGGGGATCTCGTTCGTGCAGATCGGGCGGGCATGAGCGCACCGAGGCGCAAATGCGCATCCGGGCGGCGGTTGCAGCATGTTGGGTGGCGATCCGGGGATCGGAACGAGACGATCACGACCGAGCGCCGGGATCGACTCCATCAGGCCTCGCGTGTAGGGATGGATCGAATCGGCGAACAGGCCGTCGACAGTTCCACGTTCGACGGCGCGACCGGCGTACATCACCTGCACACGGCTGACGACGCGGGCGACCACGCCGAGGTCGTGGGTGATCAACACAATCGCTGTATTCAGCTCGTGCTGGATACGTTGCATCACTTCGAGGATCTGGGCCTGCACGGTGACATCGAGCGCCGTCGTGGGCTCGTCGGCGATCAACACCTGCGGCTCGTTGGCGATCGCCATGGCGATCATCACGCGCTGACGCATACCGCCCGAAAACTCGTGCGGATACTGCATCGCCCTCTGATCTGGCTGCGGAATCCCAACTATGTCGAGAAGTTCGACCGCCCGCTTGTGAGCGTCGGTCTTGTTGATGCCCTGATGAGCCTGAATCATCTCGACGATCTGACGCCCGATCTTGTGTACCGGGTTGAGCGCCGACAGTGGGTCTTGGAAGATCATCGCAATCTTCTTGCCACGGACCGTTCGCATCTGCTTGGAGGTGCGGCCCACCAGTTCGTCACCGCTGATCTTGGCCGAGCCCTCGATGATCGTGGTCTTGGGCAGCAAGCCCATCAAACCCAAGAAGGTGACCGACTTGCCAGAGCCGGACTCGCCTACGACACCAACCATCTCGCCCTCGGCGACGTCGAGATCGACACCGCGTACGGCTTGAACAGTGCCGTTGAGCGTCGGAAATGACACACGAAAGTCTCGTAGTGACAACACTGAATCGGTCATGTCAGCCTCCGTGGACGAGCTTGGGATCGGTGGCGTCGCGAAGGCCGTCACCTATGAAGTTGACGCACAGGGCTACCAGAATCAGCAGCGTGCATGGGAAGACCACCATCCACCAGAACCCCGCCGTGACCGCCCGCCTCGAAGCCGACACCAAGAGGCCGAGCGATGTGTCGCCGGAACCCGCGTCTGGGCCGAAGCCGAAGAACGAGAGTGTGGCCTCACCGATGATGGCCCCGACCACCGTGTTGGTAAGAGCGACGAGAATCGGACCGATCGAGTTGGGCAAGAGGTGGCGGAACACGATTCGGAAGTTGGAGGCACCGAGGGCGCGCGCCGCCTCGATGAACTCTCGTTCTTTAAGCGCCAGAACCGAACCTCTCACGAGTCTGGCGATCCCCATCCATCCGAAGATCACGAATAACAAGATGATGAATCTGATCGAGGTTCGCTCGCCGACGATCGGGGTGAGGAAGTCGAGCTCGCCCAAGAAGTTGCGAACCACCAGGAGCGCCACAAGGAACGGGAACGCCAAGAAGATATCGGTCACGCGCATCAACAAGTCGTCGAACCTGCCGCCCCGCAAACCTGCGATCGAGCCGACAGTTACCCCGACGATCGTGGCAAAGATCGCCGCCGAGATACCAATGATGAGTGACACCTTGAGCCCAAAGATCATTCGACTGTAGATATCGCGACCGATGTCATCGGTGCCGAACCAGGCCTCCGAGCGAGGTGACAGGTATGAATTCGGGTGTCCGGGTTCGGCCTTGAAGATCGCCTCGTTGACGCCGTAGCGGGTAGTCAGCGGCGAGAACAATACGAACAGCACCATGATCGCCATGACCACGGACGAAACGAGCGCTCCCTTGTGCTTGAAGTAGCGACGACGCGCCATCTGGCGGGGCGACAACGAGTCGAGCGTGAGCCCCTCGGTGGCGATCACGGCGAGCTCGCCGTCGATCGGGTCAGGAGATTCGGAAGAACTATTTTGAACGTCAGTCAAGGCGGATCCTCGGGTCGAGCCAGGCGTATGAAACGTCGGCGAGAAGGTTGAACATGATCACGGTGGTCACGATCACGACCATGAATGGCATCAACTGCGGGAAGTCACCGTTGTCGAAGGCCGTCAGGAAGAAGTCGCCCATGCCGGGGTAAGAAAACACCCGCTCGGTGATGATCAATCCGC
The DNA here is from genome assembly GCA_937919625.1 of uncultured Ilumatobacter sp. Classification (GTDB taxonomy): domain Bacteria; phylum Actinomycetota; class Acidimicrobiia; order Acidimicrobiales; family Ilumatobacteraceae; genus Ilumatobacter. The sequence continues at coordinate 2,615 of CALFRK010000163.1, read as the reverse complement.
CCAAGATTGCGCCTATGTCGATGGCGGCGACCGTGACGACCGGGATCATCGAGTTTCGGACTGCGTGGTTCATCAGCACCCGTCGCTCGCTGATGCCCTTCGCCCGGGCGGTGCGCATGTAATCGCTGTTGAGCACCTCGAGCAGCGACGCTCGCATATACCTGGCGTAGACCGCGATGATCTGAATCGCCACGATCGAGACCGGCAGGATCATGTGTTTCACCATCAGCCACAGGTCGAAGCCTTGATGGCCGGCTGGATACACCCCGGAGGTCGGTAGCAATGTATGGCCGAACCACCTGCTCCACATCACTGCGAAAAGCAGCTGAGCCAGGATCGCCGACACATACGGCGGAATGCTGAAGGCGACGAATGCGCCGGTGTTGACGGCCGTGTCGCGAAGGCCACCCGGGCGCAGGGCGGCGAAGATGCCGAGACCGAGACCGACCGTGACCCCGATGAAACTCGCAGCAAGGCCGAGACGCAGCGAGTTGGCCATCGCGTCCTTCATCTCCGGCCATACCTCTCGGCGGCCCTTGATGCTGCGCTGCCAGCTTTCGCCGCCATCGAACAAGCCCTGGAGAAAGCCACGCAGCCAGCCCCAATAGCTATTGATGTAGTTGCCCCGAAGATTATTGAGCTCTTCGTATTCTTTGATCTTCGCCGCATTGGCCCGAGGGTTCGAGCGCTGGTATGCCTCCGACGGGTTGGTGCCGATGCGGATCGCCACGTACACCAGGAAAGTGACCAGCAACAGAGTCGGGATTGCCCACAGCAATCTTCTTAAAACAAATCGCGCCATGCCTGCTCCTTGTGTGATTCAAACGGATCGGGCACTCCCCCGGAGTGCAACAGTCGCCACAGACTAGTCGATTGGTGGGCGCTGGATGCTAAAGGGGGCCAACCTTTCGGTCGGCCCCCTTTGCGTTGGATGAATCAGGATGTCTGATTCAGCTCAAGTCGTCCTCGAATCAGAGAACTTCGGCGACCGGCTCGCTGGCGAGCAGATCGGTAGCTTCGAACGTCTGAGCGTTCGTGGTGTCCCACAGGCCTGGCATGACAGGGAACGAAACGGTCCACACGTACCATGACGAGTTGGCGCACTCGGTGACCGGGTTGAGGCACTCGGGCCACTGTTCGGCACCGAGCACGATCTGCCCGTCGCCGTCGATATCTTCCATGAACGGAAGACTCCGAGCCACTGACATGTAGTTGATCGTGTCACGAGAGGCCGAAGCATCGTCGAGCCTGTCGGTACGCCAGATGCTGGATGCCGGGAACTGGAACAGCGGCAGCATGGCGTGATCGGCAGCCATCAACTCGAGGGCCTCGATGATGAGGGCCTCACGTGTTGCCTGATCGGCGGTCTCGTCAGCCTCGAGCAGATTTGCTGATGCTTGCTCGTTGCACCAACCACCCGAGTTCTGACCGACGTAATCGTTGGCCTCGGTTGGGATCTGATCGCACGTAAACGACGCGGTCAAGTACGACGGGTCCGGCGGAGCGGTCGAGATGTACATGGCCATGTCGTAGTCGAGTGCTGGCAGACGCTGCTGGAAGTAGCACGCCGCATCACAGTTGTCGGGGACAACCTTGAAACCGGCGGCGGCCAACAGCGGGATGAGGTAGGCCTGCATGCTCTCGCGGCGGGTGTTGCCGGTGTTGATGATCCAACGAACCTCGGGCACCTCGCCGTCTGGGTTGACCCAGAAGCCGTCGCCACCCATGGTCCAGCCTGCCGCCTCGAGCCCGGCGGCTGCGCCGGCGAGATCGTAGTTGCCGGCAAATGGACCGGTCGCGTTGTCTGGGCAGTACGGCCCAGGCGTGATCGGACCACAGTTCAACAACGGTGCGTCAGGGCCACCGATCGGGACGTAGATCTGCTCGAAGGCAGACACACGGTCGATCGACTTGTAGAACGCCTCGCGATAGTCGGCGTTGGCGAACGGGCCGATGTTGGTCGGGTCGTCGGACATCTGGAAGTAGAAGCCCTCGTAATCCGCACCGAACGCCAGGTCAAGACCGATGATGTCTTGCTCGGCAAGCGCCGCGAAGCTCGGGTCGTACTGAGGGCTGATCCAGTCGACCTCGCCGGCAGCGAGAGCGGCCAGCTCGGTGTCCTGATCGGCGAACGGCACGAAGACGATCTTGTCTGTCACCGGCGGGGCGCCAAAGTAGTTCTCGTTGGCGACCAGGATCGACTGGCCAGCGTTGAACTCTTGGAACTTAAAGGCGCGACCAGAATCCGGCGGATCATCTTCGAAGTCGAGCGACACGTCTTTGCAGTCGTCGTGACGAGAAGCCTTCAGGATCGGGTTGAACAGCGTCTTGTAAGGCGCATACACGGTCGAGAAGTAGATGACCGCCTGCTTGTCAGAGCTGCCAGCTTCCATGCCGATGATCTGATCGAAACCGACGGTGCTGAGAGAGCCGGGGGTGAACAGGTTGGCGTCGAGCGTGCACTGCAGGTCGACAATCGTGATCGGGGTGCCGTCGTCCCAGACTGCATCCGGGTTCAAGTCGACGGTCAGCTTCATCGCTGCGGCCGAGAAATCCATGCCGGCTGGCTCGTCGGCTGGCTCGTCGGCTGGCTCGTCGGCTGGCTCGTCGGCTGG
>CALFRK010000162.1 GCA_937919625.1 uncultured Ilumatobacter sp. | reverse complement strand
GAAATGGTAAAGAACAGCTCGGTTACCCGACTCGTCGACCGTTCGCGACCTGTCAACTGGGACTAGCCACCGATCTTGAAGAGTCGCGCTTGCGATCAGTCGACGATCGCCTGGTGGACTACCGAACGGAACGCTCGATCCGGCTGCTCGGGGCCGGTCATGTACTGGGCCATGAACACGCCGACGAGATCTTCGACCGGATCGACCCAGTAGTACGTCTTCGCCGCGCCCCCACCGCCGAACTCACCCACCGAGCCGGGGGCCTGGCTAGCCGCGACATCGAGCATCACCCGCGAGCCGAGCCCGAATCCAAAGCCAGGCGAAGGTGTCCCCATGACCTCCCACGGCAGCATGGCCGGCGTCAGCCGGTTGGCGTGCATGAGCTCGAGTGTTTTGCGGCCGACCACGCACTCGCCGTTGAGTCGACCTCCGTTGCCGAGCATCTGCGCGAACCGGTAGTAGTCGTCGATCGTCGAGAACAGGCCGAGGCCGCCCCTGACGAACACATCGGGCGTCGCGGTCGGGTAGGTCGCCGATACGTCGATGCGCTCGTTGAATCCACCCAGCGCCGCCTCGACGAGGTTGCCCGCGTGGTAGCCCTCGCCGACGAGGTCGGGTAGGCCATACATCGCAGAGAGTCGGTGTAGCTGACCGTCGGGCACCCCAAACGCAGTGTCGGTCATGCCGAGAGGACCAAACATGCGCTCCGCCAGGAACTCGCCGAGTGGCTGGTCGGCGATGACTTCGACTAACCGCGCCGCGACGTCGATCCCAACCGAGTAATGGAACCGCTCCCCCGGCTGGAAACCGAGCGGCAGCGACGCGATCAGGTCGACACACGCCCCGAGCGTCCGAGTCGCGTCATGCATCACCCGGTGGTCGCGGTACAGCTGCGCCGCCGGATTGTCGACCATGAAATCGTATGTAAGACCACTGGTGTGAGTGAGCGTGTCGCCGATCGTCATTGTCCGTGCGGCATCGGCGAGGGATCCATCGGCGCCCAACACCCTCAGCGTGGCGAACGCCGGCAGGTACGTTGCGACGGGGTGGTCGAGCTGAAACCGGCCCTCCTCATGGAGCAGCATGAGCGCCGTCGACACAATCGGCTTCGTCATCGAGTAGATCCGGAAGATGGTGTCGTCGCTGATCGCGGCACCTGACTCGGCATCCTGATGGCCGTGCAAGCCGCGATGGACGACCTGGCCGCGGCGGGCGACGAGTGTGCTGATGCCGCGTACGACACCTCGGTCTACGAAGCCCTGCATCGCCGCCGCGACGCGGTCGAGACGGTCGGCGCTCATCCCGACCAACGCTGGATCGGTGACCTCGTGGACTCCCATGCGTGTATCTCCCGTTTCCGAACTGCGGCCATTCTGACGCGCCACTGACGATCGAGAGTGATCCGGGGTGGGATTCAGTGGCATGATCGACGGGTGCAGGTTTCGATTACCGGCTACAACCTCCCCGGCTACAACAACCGCCGCTACAACCTCGCCGGCTACAACCTCCCCGGTCGCGTCGTCTGTCGGCCTGACAGATCGCCGATGACCAACGTCGATTTCGGGGTCCAGGGCAAACGCGGCGAAAGATTCATCCACATCACGTGGGGAGAGGGCAGTTTCGAAGAGCTGAATGAGAAACTCGGCCCGATCGCGATGATCTGCCTCGGGCAAGCGAAATTGCGACCGACACACGGGTAGTGTCCGCCTCGATGCCAGATCTCGCCCCCAATCATCACGCTCACTACCGCCAGTTCTCCGGGGCCTTCGGATACGTGGCTGGACTGACGATGATCATCGGACGTGGCCGAGATGCCAAAATGGTCGCCGACATCGCCAACCTGAAAGCCACCGACCACGTACTCGACATCGGCTGTGGTCCGGGCACTGCAGCCCGGTTGGCCGGTCGGCGCGGCAGTCGGGTTACCGGCGTCGATCCCGCACAACCGATGCTTCGTCTAGCCCGGCTGCTGACCCGCCTTCGCAGACCCAAAGGCGAGATCGATTGGTTGTGCGCCGGGGCCGAACACCTCACGATTGTGGATGATTCGGTAACCGTGTGCTGGTCGCTGGCCTCCGTTCATCATTGGCCCGACCTCGCTGGCGGAATCTCAGAGGCGAAGCGGGTGCTCCGCGCCGGTGGCACGTTCATTGCGCTCGAGAAGCGAACCGAGCCCGGCGCAACCGGTAACGCGAGTCACGGCTGGACCCCCGATCAGGCCAATACGTTCGCGACGCTGCTCGGCGAGCACGGCTTCACCGCGGTCGAAGTGTTGAATCGCGATCTTGGGCGACGCCCGGTCGTGGCCGTCACCGCCCAAACGTAATTTCCCGGCAGGCTCAGCTCAGAATTCGGCGGGCGTGGGCAATGTCGAGCTGAAGCTGCTCGATCAGCGACTCGATCCCGTCGAACTTGCGCTCGGATCGCAGGAAGTCGACAAACCGCACCTTGGCAATCTCGCCGTACAGGTCTCCGTCGAAGTCGAGCAGGTGCGCCTCGAGCAACGAGTGATCGGCGTGCTCGTAGAACGTAGGGCGACGACCGAGGTTGATCGCACACGGATGCACGATCCCGTCTGGCCGCTCGTACCAACCGGCATATACGCCGTCGGCCGGCACACACACCCGATTGGGCACCTCGACGTTGGCGGTCGGGAAGCCGAGCAGGCGCCCGCGTTCGTCGCCGACCACGACCTTGCCGCGGGCCTCGAACGGGCGCCCGAGCATCCGCCCTGCCAGCTCGACGTCGCCGCCAGCCAGCGCGCGCCGGATCGCCGTGCTGCTGATCGGTTCGCCGATGCCATCTTTGCGGCCGAGCAGATCCATCGGCTCGACGTCGAAGCCGTAGGTCTGACCGATCTCACGCAGCAGATCGACATTGCCCTCACGATTGCGTCCGAAATGAAAGTCCTCGCCGACCACGACACATTCCGTGCGGAGGCACTTCACGAGAACCCGCTCGATGAACGACAGCGGCGACTCCTGAGATTGCGCCTCGTTGAAGGGCAGCACCACGGCGGCGTCGACACCGGTCATCTCGAGCAGCTCCATCCGTTGGTCATGATCGGTGAGCAGCTTCGGGGCCGACTCGGGGCGCACGATCGTGGCCGGGTGCCGGTCGAATGTGACGACCGCCGAACGGGCACCACGCGCGGCAGCCATCTGGCGGACCTCAGAGATCACCGACTGGTGGCCGTGATGGAGACCGTCGTACGCCCCGATCGTAATAACCGTGCGCTCGTTCGGGAACGGCGCGGAGCTTGCATCGGTGACGACCAGCACGGGCGTTGACGCTACCGGCCGATCGCCGTCGGCAACACGACCGAGGGCTTCACCTGCTCGCCTCGAAACGCCTCGTAGACCGCCAACAATTCGTGGTCAGGCCCAAATATGGCCCACGGACCGTCGCCGAGCACGCCTGCGAACCTCGGCAACACGCGGCCGTTTCCAACCAGGGAAGCGGTGGCGTCATCGATGTCGACTCGGTCGAGCCCACGGACCGTGGCGTCGACCGGCAGCAGCTCAGATTCGCCAGGAGGCCCGGCCTCATCAAGCGTGAACATGCCAACTGCTGTACGGCGCAAGTTGCGAAGGTGGGCGCCGCCGCCGAGCAGTGTCCCAAGATCGGCTGCCAGCGTGCGGATGTAGGTGCCGGCAGAGCACTCGACCTCGATCGCGAACACTCCAGGCTCCGGACCATCATCGACGGTAAACGAATGGATCGTGACAGGTCGTGGTTGGCGCACGACCTCGATGCCCTCCCTGGCGAGTTCGTGCAGTCGCCTGCCATCGATCCGGATCGCCGACACCATCGGCGGGATCTGCTCGATCGCACCCACGAGATGCTCGGCGACGACTTGGCGGGCCTGCTCGAGGGTGACACCCGACATGTCGTAGGTGGCCGTTACGTCACCGGCAGCATCGAGCGTCGAAGTTTCTGTGCCGAGTACCACCTGGCCGACATAACGCTTTGTGGTCTTTTCGACGAAACGCAGCAACTTGGTGCTCATACCGACGGCAACGACGAGCACCCCCGTCGCATCTGGGTCGAGCGTGCCGGCGTGACCGACCTGACGCTCGTGAAAACGCTTGCGCAGCATGTCGACAACGTCGTGGCTGGTGACCCCTGCCGGCTTGTCGACGACGCAGAGGCCGTGTGTGGCTGCTGGCTTACGCCTGGCCACGACGCTGACGATCCTCGCGGAGGATGTCGTCGATCCGCTCGGCGGAACGCAGTGCGATGTCGGCCCGGAAATCGAGGATCGGCGTCTTCTTGGCCCGGATCTGCCTAGCGATCGACGACTGTAACCGGCTGCGGTGAGCGGTGAGGGCGTCGATGATCTCCTCGTCGCCCTCCTCGCCAGCCAACGAGTCGAAATAGACGTGAGCCCGGTTGAGCTCGTTGTCGACCTCGATACCCGTAACGGTCACAAACGCCAAGCGCTCATCGTCGATGCGTACCAGCTCATCGGCGATTATCTCGCGCAACGTCTGACCAACCCGCGCCGAACGCGGGTACTTGTGACCGCCGCTGCGATCCCCGCTCTTTCCGCCCGATGAACGGCGTCCGCGCCCAGCCATCCGGACCGTCAGCTCAACGTGCGAGCGATCTCACGCTCGTCATAGGTCTCGATGACATCGCCTGGCTTGAGATCCTGGAAATCGGACAGACCGATACCGCACTCGAAACCCGCACGAACCTCTTGGGCATCATCTTTGAAGCGACGCAGCGATTGCACGGCGCCCTTCCAGATGATCGTGCCATTGCGGAGGAAACGCACCTTGGAGCCACGACTGATGACACCATTCTGAACCAGACAGCCGGCGATCGCGCCGAGCTTCGGTACCCGGAAGATCTCGCGCACCTCGGCGTCGCCGGTGACGATCTCTTCGTACTCGGGGGCGAGCATCCCGACCATCGCCTGTTCGATGTCTTCGAGCAGCTTGTAAATGATTTCGTAGGTACGAATCTCGACGCTTTGCACGTCGGCGGCCTCGCGTGCCTTGCGGTCGGGACGAACGTTGAAGCCGATGATCGTCGAGTTCGTGGTGGCCGCCAGCGAGATGTCGTTCTCGGTTATGGCACCGACCGCTCGGTGTACGAATGTCAGATCGACCTCGTCACGCCCGAGCTTGCGGAGGCTTTCGGTCACCGCTTCGAGCGAGCCCTGCACATCGGCCTTGAGCACGAGGTTCAGGGTGGCGGACTCGCCACTTTGGATCTGATCAAAAAGGTCTTCAAGCTTGACGCCGCTCTTGACGCGGGCATCGCCGCGCTGGTCGCGGACCCGACGGTGGAACTCTCGGGCCTCACCAACGATACGAGCGGTCTTCTCGTCGGGAGCCGAGCGAAACTCGTCGCCGGCCTCGGGCAACGACCCGAGCCCGAGTACTTCGACCGGTGTCGACGGGCCGGCCACCTTGATGTGCTCGCCCTTGTCGTTGATCATCGCCCGCACACGACCCCAGGCCGGTCCGGCGACGATCGGGTCGCCAATCTTCAACTCGCCCTTGTCGACCAGAATCGTGGCCACCGGACCGCGACCCTTATCGAGGTTGGCCTCGAGCACGATGCCCTTGGCGCGACCGGTTGGGTTGGCGCGAAGATCTTCGAGCTCGGCGACGACATTCAACTGATCGAGCAGATCATCGATTCCGAGATCTTGGAGCGCCGACATCTCGACGACGATCGTGTCGCCACCCCACGACTCGGGGACGAGCTCGTGTTCGGCCAGACCGCTGAGGACACGTTGAATATCGGCGTTGTCCTTGTCGATCTTGTTGACTGCTACCACGATCGGCACGTCGGCCGCCTGGGCGTGGTTGATGGCCTCGATCGTCTGGGGCATGATGCCGTCGTCAGCAGCGACGACGAGCACGACGATGTCGGTGGCATCGGCGCCGCGGGCGCGCATCTGGGTGAACGCCGCGTGTCCGGGCGTATCGATGAACGTGAGCTTGCGACCGTCGCGTTCGACGGTGTAGGCACCGATGTGTTGCGTGATGCCACCCGCCTCGCCGGCGACGACGTTGGCGTTACGGATGCGATCGAGAACCGTGGTCTTGCCGTGGTCGACGTGACCCATAACCGTGATCACCGGTGGGCGCGGCTCGAGCAGCGACTCGTCATCGTCGTCGCTGTCATCGAACAGTGCCTGCAGCTTGATCTCTTGTTGCTGGCCCGGGTCGACCAGCAACAGGTCAGCGCCAAGCTCGAGCGCGTACAGCTCCATGTGTTCGTCGGAGAGGCCCATCGTGACCGACAGCATCTCGCCATGTTGCAGCAGGAACTTGATGACGTCACCGGCAGTACGGTTCAGCTTTGGGCCGAACTCCTGTGCCGAAACGCCGCGCTCGACGATGATCGTGCCGTCTGGCACAGGTGCGTCATGCGCCGTGTACGACTGCTCCTGGGGCTGCAACTCGTCGCGATCGCGACGACGACGCCGCTTGCTTCGACGAGGTGGCCGGCGTTGCCCGCTGGGGCGACCGCCACCAGGACGACCTGGACCACCACCCGGACCGCCACCACCTGGGGCGCCACTCGGGCGACCGGCATAACCACCCGGGCCACCTGCGGGGCGTCCGGCGTAACCACCGGATCGTCCACCCGGGCCGCTGGCCGGACGGGCGCCCGCTGGGCGAGCCGATCCGGGGGGCGGTGGAATCGGCTTACCAGTGGCCGATGTGGGGCGACCGGGAGGCGGCGGAATCGGCTTGCCGGCAGGCGACCGAGGCGAGGCTTGGGCCGTTGACGGATCGGCGGCCTTGGGCGTGGCGGCCCTGGTAGGCGGCGCGTCGGCGCGCGTTGGCGGCGCTTCAGCCGGTTTGGCGGCGCCAGGATCGGGGCGGCCACTGGAGATGATACGACCCGAATCGCCATGGTCGACCGACTCGGGACCGTGGCTGGAGATCATGTGCGGCGCTTCTGCGGGTGGTTTGGGCGCCGACGGGGTGTCGTCGATGGGCGTGCCAACGACAGGTGCGGGTGCTTCGGGCACAGGTACGGTTTCAACCGGAACCTCGGCAACCGGAACCTCGGCAACCGGAACCTCGACGACCGGAACCTCGACAACCGGAACCTCGACGACCGGAACCTCGACAACCGGAACCTCGACAACCGGAACCTCGACAACCGGATCGCTAACTGTTGACCCTGCCTCAGCTTCGGCAGCCGACTCTGCAGCGTCGGATTTCTTGGCGGCGGTCTTCTTGGCTGCGGTCTTCTTGGCTGCGGTCTTTTTGGCAGCCGACTTCTTGGCCGGCTTCGTTTCGGACTCGGGCTCGGGCGGCTGCTCGGGCCGTGTCAGACCATCGCGATCGGCACGCCGACGCACCATGTCGGCATATGCCTCTTGAAGCGACGATGAATGGCTCTTGACGGGTACGCCAAGTTTTTCACACAGTTCGACGGCCTCGGCATTGGTCATGCCGAGTTCCTTCGCTAGTTCATGTACCCGAATGTTCTTCGCCACGCTTAGTGTCAACCTTTCGTCGTCTCTGCAGTCTCGCATGGGCGGGGTCGTTCCCCACCCGCTCGTTCAGTTCGTTTGACCCGTCAAAACGCCGGGCCCTGTGAGTTCGGTCTGGAGCCGCTCGATCGAAGAGGCATGCACCGCGGTGCGCCAAGCTCGATCGAACGCCTTACGGCGTCGTGCCGGTTCGATACACCCTGCACCGCACAACCATGCACCCCGACCAGGGCCGTGACGGTCGATCCGAACGTTTGCGTCGGCGTCGATGACGCAGCGCAGTAGCTCGGCCTGCGGGCGCCGTTGGCGGCAACCGATGCAGGTGCGGATCGGGACGTGCTCATCACTGAGTCTCGTCATCTCCCTCGTCACCAGACCCGTCAACCGGCTCGAGTACAGGTTCTTCTGCGCCAGCCTCGGTCACAGCCTCGTCGGTCACAGCGTCGTCGGTCACAGCGTCGTCGGTCACAGCGTCGTCGGTCA
>CALFRK010000161.1 GCA_937919625.1 uncultured Ilumatobacter sp. | reverse complement strand
TCGCGAACGCGTCCGCCGAGCACCACGGCTTGACGATCGAGGCCCACCAGTCGAACCATGAGGGCGACATGATCGAACACATCCATCGTGCCAGGGGCCGATGTGCGGCGATCATCATCAACCCAGGCGCATTCACGCATTATGCGTGGGCCATCCACGATGCCTTGGCGGCCTTCGATGGCCCCATCATCGAGGTCCACATCTCCAACCCGAATGCCCGCGAACCATGGCGCCACACGAGTGTGGTCGCCCCCGTCTCGACCGGTTCGATCATGGGATTTGGCAAGCAGGGCTACGACCTGGCCGTGCAGGCGGTCGCCGCCAGGTTGGGCTGATGCAGCCCGGATCGGCCCTTGTAGTGGAGCCGTCGATCCGGTACGCCGGTCGCCCCGATCGGGTCCGCGGCCACCTTGACTCTCACGGTGTCGAGGCGCTGGCTGTTACCGATCTCACGAATGTGCGCTGGCTCACGGGCTTCACCGGCTCGAATGGCTCGGTGGCCTTGTTGCCCGATCGGTTGGTGCTGGTGACCGATGGCCGCTACCGCGATCGGGCAGCCGACGAGCTAGCCGCGGTAGGTGTCGAGGCCGAGATCGTGATCGGTTTCAACCAGAGCGATCAACACGATGCCTTCGTTGCCGCCTTCGCGGGGGTCGGCAAGATCGGGGCCGAGGCCCGGTCGCTGACCTATGCCAGGTGGTGCACACTCGGCGCTGAGCTGACGCTTGTTGCCGCCGACGGGCTGCTCGAGAACGAACGTCGCGTCAAGGACTCCGGCGAGATCGCTCGGATTAGTGCCGCCTGCATGTGCGCCGACGCAGCCCTGGCAGAGGTGGCGCCGCAGCTCGCCGACGGATTGACCGAAGCCGACGTGCGCAGAGAACTCGAATACCGGATGCGGTGCCACGGCGCCGATGGCCCCAGTTACGACACGATCGTCGCCAGCGGACCCGACCATTCGGCTCGCCCCCATCACCACGCGGGCAATCGCCGGATCGTCAAGGGCGACACAGTCGTGATCGATGTTGGCGCCATGGTCGACGGCTATCACTCGGACATGACCCGCAGCTATGTGATCGGCGACCCGACCGCCGAGCAACGCCACCTGTACGCGCTCCTGCTGGAGATCCAGCTCGCCGGATTAGCAGCCGTGACGGCCGGAGCGACGGCCCGATCTGTCGACGCCGCGTGCCGTTCGATGGCAATAGCCAACGGCTACGGCGATTGGTTTCTGCACTCGACCGGCCACGGGGTTGGGCTGTTGATCCATGAAGACCCGTTCGAGTCTCCAACATCCACCGCCGAACTCCGCGTTGGGGATGTCGTTACCGTCGAGCCTGGCCTCTATCGTGTGGGATTCGGCGGCTTCAGAATCGAAGACCTCGTCGTGGTCACCGAGACCGGTTGCCGAATTCTCACCGCATCGCCGAAGGACACGCCATGCCCACCATCACCACCAACGATCTGAAGACCGGCATCACGCTCGAACTTGACAATGGCCTGTTTCAGGTTGTCGAGTTCCAGCACGTCAAGCCCGGAAAGGGCAGCGCCTTCGTGCGCACCAAGCTTCGCAATGTAAAGAGCGGCAATGTGTTCGACCGAACCTTCAACGCCGGCATCAAGGTCGAGCAGGCGATCATCAACCGCGAGGGTATGCAGTTCTTGTATCGCGACGGCGAGGACTATGTCTTCATGAACAACGACACCTACGAGCAGATGAATGTTGCGCCGATCACCCTCGGTGAGGCCACCGATTACATGATCGAGGGCATGACCGCCCAGGTTGCATTCTTCAATGGCGAGATCATCGGCGTCGAGATCGCCGCATCGGTCGAGTTGACCATCGCCGAGACCGAACCCGGCGTACAGGGCGATCGGGTGTCGGGCGCTCGCAAGCCGGCCACGCTCGAGACCGGCAAGGTCGTGCAAGTTCCATTGTTCATCGAGACCGGGGAGAAGATTCGGATTGATACTCGTTCCGGCGAGTACATGACCCGCGTCTGAGCACCATGCACCGCCCTGACGAGCGTTCCGACGCTCGCGAACGTGCTCTTTATCTGTTGTACGAAGCTCACTCAAAGGGCATCGAGCCGGCCGCCACTCTCGAACTACAGGTCGTCGAGCCCGACGAGTTGACCCAGCAGCTGGTGGTCGGCGTCGGTAACGCCTTGGAAACGCTCGATAACTGGATCGCGGCCAAGGCCAAAGGCTGGACCCTGTCGCGGATGCCCGTGCTCGACCTCAACGTGATGCGACTCGCCGTGTACGAGTTGCTCGAACGCCTCGACGTGCCCACCGCTGTGGTGTTGAACGAGGCGGTCGAGTTGGCCAAGCGCTTCTCGACCGACGACTCGGGCCGGTTCGTGAATGGTGTGCTCGCAGCAGTGGCCACCGAGGTCCGTCCGCCGGTGTAGCTGCCGGTCCGTCCGCCGGTGTCACCATCGTGCCGTCGGCCTGCCGACCCCATCGGCGCCGTCACCGGTAGTGTCGAGCGCTGTGTGTGGAGACGGTGCGAGTCCTGAGGCATGAACATGGATTCGCAGTGTGAACGGGACGACCCCAACTTCGACTCAGAAGCGCCGATCAATACCAAGTCGCTGGATCATGGCAAGTCGCTGGATCATGGCAAGTCGCTGGATCATGGCAAGTCGCTGGATCATGGCAAGTCGCTGGAGTTCGACGACAGCATGACAGACGTCGAGACTCGATCGTTGCCCCCCCATACGACGGATCGGTTGATCGACCGGCTGGCGACGATCCACCCTGCGGCCTGGTTGGCGGCGCTTGGTGCGCTCATCTTCACGGTCGTGTTCGGGCGGCTCGGTGTACAACACCATCGCAATTTCGGCACGTGGGCATTCGATATGGGGATTTACGATCAGAGTTTTTGGCTCGTATCGCGCGGCAAGTCGTGGGTCACCGTGCGAGGGCTTGACTTCTGGGGTCATCACGTCAATCTGATCGCTGTCGCCTTCGCCCCCTTCTACTGGCTGGGTGCCGGGCCCTCATTCTTGTATGTGGTGCAGGCCGGAGCGCTGGGCGCAGGTGCGGTCCCGACCTATCTCTTGGCGCGAGATCGTATGCGCAACCCGTGGCTCGGTCTGGTGTTCGCTGTGGTGTATCTGATGTACGCACCGATCCAGTGGATCTCTTGGGCCAACTTTCATCCCGAGTCGTTGGTGATCACACCGTTGCTGTTCGCCTGGTGGTTTGCTACGCAGCGCCGGTGGCGGCCGTTCTTCATCTCGATCGTCATCGCGATGTCCGCCCGCGAAGACGCGGCGCTGGCCGTGTTCATGATGGGCCTCGTGTTGTGGTTGACGCTGTGGCGCGACGCCGAGGCCGGTCGACGCGACCAGCGGATGGCATTGGCTGCCGCAGCGCTGGGCGTGGTCTGGTACGCCGTATGTACCCGGCTCGTGATCCCTGCGTTCAACCAGGGTAAGCAGCCGTTCTATATCGGATATTTCTATGGCAATTACGGGTCGAATGCGGTCGAGATCGCCCAGACGATTATCACCAGGCCCGACCGGGTGCTCTCCGACGCAACGCAACCCGACCGGCTGCGTTTCTATCGTGACCTGCTGCTGCCATGGGGTGGGTTGCCACTCGCCGGCCTACTACAACTCGCCATGGCGTTGCCGCAAACGCTCGCCAGCGTAATTGGGCTGAGCCCCTACGCTCGCTCGATTCGATACCAGTACACGGCAGTAATGATCGCTCCGATCGTGATTGCCTCGATCGAGGGTGCGGCATGGATGTGGCGATACCGGATTGTTCGACGCTTCCTCGTCCCGTGGCTGCTGGTGTGTGCCTATGTCAGCAACGTCGCATGGTCACCATCCCCGATCAGCGCCAATCAAGGCGTGTGGGCCAGGCCCACCGAGCGTCATGAGGCGTTGCGGACAGCGATCGACCTCGTGCCCGATGGGGTTTCCGTCGCGGCCACCTATTCGCTTGGGCCGCATCTGTCGCACCGCGAGCAGATCTACGACTGGCCCAACCCTTGGGTGCCGGCCTATTGGGGCAACAACGACACGTATCGTCTGCCCGACCCGAGCACGATCGAGTACATCGTGATCGATCGCAACCATGTCGGCCCCGAACAACAGCAACTGCTGCTCGACCTCGTGGGGCCGGGGGGCGAGTTCGAGGTGCTTTACGATGCGGCGGATGTGGTGGTCGGTCGCCGCTCCGGTGGCTCAGCGCCGATCTCAGCGGGCGACTCGAATCCTTAGCCTGGGCGACGGGCGACGGCGACCAGGTTCTTGCCTCGTGGCGGCCGCCTCAGCCAGCGCTGCAGGGTTCTGCTCAAGGGCACCACGACCCGGTCGTACCCCGTCGACGAGATCCGGTCGAGCCGTGACACGTTGAACACCCGATACATCAGCCAATACGGCACCACGCCGAGCAGGTCGAAATAGTTCACCTCGACATCGGTCAGGCCGGCCTCGACGAGCAGTCGCTCGAGGTGATCGGCGCTATAGCGGCGGTAGTGGCCCGATTTGTAGTCGAGGCTGCCGTACAACGAGGGCATCGCCGGCACGAACACACACAGTTGACCGCCTGGCTTGAGCAGGCGCACGGCGACCGCCATCTCCGCTGCGTCGTGCTCGATGTGTTCCAGCACGTTCACGTATAGCACCGTGTCGAACGGTGGGGGTGCCGGTGGCAGTACCAGATCGCTCGACGTGATCTGCAGCGCGGACATGTTGCTCAGTTCGGCGCACCGCTCAACCAGAGAGTCGAACAGATTGGCCGCCGGTTCGATGGCGACCACCGTGCTGGACGGGTGCCTGGCGGCGATCTTGTGTGCGATCGCGCCGAGCCCTGCGCCGACCTCCAACACGCGATCGCCGAGCGCTTGTTCGAAGCTGTCGACGATCCAGTTGGTGAAGTGGTCGGCGTCGCTGAGTTCGGTAAGTTCTTCCAGTGCTCCGAACTGCGAGCCGGCATCGGGGGCCTGACGGCGCAGCAAGCCCGAGCGGGCTGCCCACGTTGACTGATCGACCGCCACCTCGGCTCGAATCGCGCCGATCCGACCGCGGATGCGCCGGACATCACGAAAGAACTGCAAAAGATCGGCAGGCCGCAGTGCCGGTACCTCTGCAAATCGGGGCCGGAAAGTGATCGGCACCTCATCGATCGAGAATCCGTATGCCTGTGCGGCGGCTACGAACTCGCAATAGAAGCC
>CALFRK010000160.1 GCA_937919625.1 uncultured Ilumatobacter sp. | reverse complement strand
CCTGGGCGCGGGTGTTGACCATCGGCACGATCACGCCGTGCGCCCCGGCGTCGAGCGTCTTGCCGATAATGCCTTGCTCGTTCCACGGAACACGCACGATTGGCGTTGCGCCGACGAGGTCGATCGCCTGGATCATGGCGACCGACGTTTGATAGTCGATTGCTCCGTGTTGGGTGTCGATACAGACATAGTCGATCGGCTGGCGAGCGGTGATCTCTGCCCCCAAGACTCCTGGCGCTGACAACCAGAATCCCAACGTCTCGTCGCCGGCCGCCCAATGTGCTCGCAAACTCGTCATGTGCCAATCCTCTCACGTTGTGGGTACAGGGACGATGCTCGCCGACCGGCCTGCGAGCACGGCCAAGGCGTTCTCGATCGAGTGTTCGTAAAGGCGTCGGCGGCCGGCCACGCTGGCAGAGGCCACGTGTGGAGTGACGATGACGTTGACCCGATCGAGCAGCGGGTGTCCAGCGGGAAGTGGCTCAGGGTCGGTCACGTCGAGTCCGGCACCCGCCAGATGGCCCCGATCGATCACATCCAGCAGCGCATCGTGATCGACGAGTACGCCTCTCGCGCAATTGATCAGGTACGCCCCCGGCTTGATCGCCGCCAACGTGTCGGCGTTGATCATGCGAGTTGTCGATGGAAGTGCAGGGGCATGCAGCGACACGACGTCGGACCGGGCCAGCAGGTCAGCGAGATCGACCAGCTCGACACCCGCTACCGGCGCCTCGTCGATTGCGGGATCGCTGGCGATCACGTACATACCGAGTGCCTGGGCGGCGAGTGCCACCCGCGATGCAATCCGGCCGATCCCGACCAGGCCGAGCACCCGGCCATCGAGCTCGAGCGAACGGCCGGTTGGCTCACCGGGCAGCCCTTGATGCGCTCGATCGATCTGGTGGGGGAGATGCTTGGTGACGGCGAACAGCAGAGCCATCGTGTGCTCGGCGGTCGACACCATCGGCGCCGTCGGTGTGTTGCACACGATCACGCCGGCGGCGGCGGCGGCGGTGACATCGATATTGTCGTAGCCCACGCCGACCCGCGAGATCACCGTCAGCTGTGGCGCCAGGCCGAACGCAGCGGCGTTCCATGGTCGGGTAGCTCCGGCGATCACGGCGTTGGCGTGATCGAGCCCGTCGTCGCCGCCCGACCCACAGATGGTTGCTCTGCCATCGACCAGGTCCCGGTATACGTCGGGAAAGGGGTGGTCGACGAACAGCACAGGCAGGTCGCTCATGAGGCGAACCTAGTGGCCTGCCTCTCCGCTACTGCGCCGACGATCCGGTAACGTCGATCCTGCATGACCGACGAGCAGCTGGCCAGGTACCGATCTAGCATCGACAACATCGATGCAGCTCTCGTGCACATGCTCGCCGAGCGTTTCAAGATCACGCAGGATGTCGGTCGTTACAAGGCCACGGCGGGGCTGCCGGCCGCCGACCTCGAACGCGAAGAGCGTCAGGTCGCGCGGCTGCGGGCTCTCGCCGAGGAGTCGGGGCTCGACCCGGTATTCACTGAGAAATTCCTGCGGTTCATCGTCGCCGAGGTGATCCACCATCATCAGCGGATCGCCGAGAATGAATCGAAGACATCCGACGATTCGTCGGCGATCTGACTGCGTACCATCCGATTCCGGCGATTGAATCGGAGGCGGCATGAGTGAACGTTTCGACATCGCCGTCATCGGTGGCGGACCAGCCGGCGCAGCCACCGCAATTCGGGCAGCGCGCTCCGGAGCGCGAGTGGTTGTGGTCGAAAAGGGCACACACGGCCGAGACAAGGTTTGTGGTGATGGCCTTACCCCCAGGGCGGTCGCCGCCCTCAACGAGCTCGAGATCCCGCTCGACGACGCCCACCACATCGATGGCTTGCGGATGATCGCCGGCAAACAGGTGCGCCAACTGGCTTGGCCGAGCGGCGGCCGCTTCCCGAATCACGGGGCGGTGTGGCCGCGCCGCCGACTCGACGCCGCGCTGATCGATGCCGCGACGGCAGCGGGTGCCGACGTTCGGTTTGAGACCACCGGTGACCCGATCATCGACCACAACGGCCGCGTGACGGGTATCCGCACACCACAGGGACCGATTGCCGCCGACCTCGTCGTGGCGGCCACGGGAGCACCCGGCGCGGTTGCCCGCGCGCTCGGGGCCGAACGCGATCCGAACGAACCGTTCGGTCTGGCGATCCGGGCGTATGTCGAGAGCCCGCGTCACGCCGACCGGCATCTCGAGGCCTGTTTGACGATCCGCGACGAGCACGGCACCTGGGTGCCCGGTTACGGCTGGATGTTTCCCTGTGGAGACGGCACCGTCAACATCGGTGTTGGCGCCCTATCAACGATGAAGGGGTTCAAAAAGCTCAATCTCAACCATCTGCTCGAGAGCTACCGAGCGCTCGTTGTCGACACGTGGAAGATCGGGCCCAACCTCGAGCGTCCTCGCGCCTGGCGGTTGCCGATGAGCACGGTCAAGCGCCATGGCCCGGGCTGGGTGGCGATCGGTGATGCCGCCGGTCTGGTGAATCCGATGAACGGCGAGGGCATCGACTATGGGCTCGAGTCGGGCATGTTGGCGGCCGACCTGTTTCTGGCCGACCCCGCCAGCGCTCCTCAAAGCTACGACGAGCAAATCGGCGAGCGGTTCGACGCGTTCTTGCGCACCGGTCGTCGTTTCGCCTTCCTGGTCGGCCACCCCGGCCTGATGCGGACCGGCCTGCGGTTCGCCGTCGGCACCAACCGGGTCGCCGACATCACGCTGCGGGTGATGGGCAATCTGGTCGACGCCGAGACACCGGGCGCCGCCGGTCGCACCTTGCGGGTTGCCGACCGGGTACTCGCCGCAGCCGACCCGCTGCTACGACGCACCCGCGCCAAACCCTGACCAGCCGCGGCGCTCACCGGTTGAGCCCAAGCTGGCACTAACGGTAGCGTCGGGGGTCGTGTCCAGCTTTCCACAACCACACGGCGCGGCGGCCGTCCGAACCGGACCGAGCTTCGGCATCGACATCGGCGGCTCAGGTATGAAGGCCGCCCCCGTCGATCTTGCCACTGGTCAGCTGACCGCCGATCGGTTCCGGATCGATACCCCTCAGCCCGCAACGCCAGACCAGCTCGCCTCCGTGGTCCGCGAGCTGGTCGAGCATCACGAATGGCGGGGTCCGGTCGGCGTGTGTATGCCATCTGTCGTGACGCATGGCATCGTGCGCAGTGCCGCCAACATCGACGATGGGTGGCTCGGCGTCAACGGGGAAGAACTTTTCGCCGAGTCGATCGGCCAACCTGTCCACGTCGTCAATGATGCCGACGCCGCCGGCGTCGCCGAGATGATGTGGGGCGCCGGGCGCGGCCGGTCGGGCGTGGTGATCTGTCTCACGTTCGGCACGGGTATCGGGTCGGGCATGTTCGTCGACGGCGTGCTGGTACCCAATACCGAGCTCGGTCACCTAGAACTCGACGGGCACGAGGCAGAACAGCGAGCGGCCGCCAGTGTGCGGCAACGGGACAGCCTCGACTGGAAGCGATGGGCCTACCGCGTCGACCGCTATCTCGGCCATGTGGTGCGGCTGTTCTCGCCCGAGCTGATCATCCTCGGCGGCGGTGCCAGCAAGCGCCCCGACGAGTGGGTCGACCGACTCGATCCAGGGTGCGAGCTGGCGGTTGCAGACTTTGCCAACAATGCCGGTATCGCCGGGGCAGCTGTGCTGGCGCCTGACCTGGGCTAGCCGAAGGCGGCGTTGGCACGTCGCTGACGCACGGCGATCACGATGGCCGTGATCACGGTCAGCGGTAGAACGAAACCGAGCATGCCTACGGCGTATTCGTTCTTCACGCCATGGTCGGTGCTGTCGAGCAACAGCCAACTCAGGTAAGCGAGGTAGCAAGCGAGGAACAGCGCGCCTTCCCAACGCAGCAACGAGTAGCCGTTGGCGAAGATCGGCAGGCAGGCGATCGCCACGGCGATCATCACCGGAAGGTCGATCGCCAGGGAGGCGTCGGGGATCGGGATCGATGACGGCGACAGGGTCGCCGTCAGACCGAGCACGGCGAGGATGTTGAACAGATTCGACCCAACCGCATTGCCGACCGCAAGGTCGCGCTGGCCACGGATGGCGGCGAGCACCGAGGTGGCGATCTCTGGCAATGAAGTACCGATTGCCACCACCGTCAGCCCGATCACCAGTTGGCTGACGCCGAGTTCGGTGGCGATGTCGGTGGCTGCCTCGACCAGCGCAGTCGATCCGACAACGAGCAGCACCAGCCCGAAGATCACGTAACCGACATCGGTCAACGGTGAGCTCTCGCGCAACCTCTCGGCGTTGAGCGCCTCGTCGTACTCGTCGATCACGTCGGGCCTCGTCGAGCGTCTCGTGCTGACGACCGTCCAGGCGATGTAGACGACCAGCAGCGCAACGAAGACGGCGCCTTCCCAGCGGGCGAGGCGGTTGTCGAGTCCGAACAAGAGCACCAGAATCGAAACCCCGATCATGATCGGCACGTCGATCCGCACGATCCGTTGGGCGACGACTAGTCCACCACCGACGGCGGCCGAAAGGCCTAGCACCAAGAGCACGTTGGCGATGTTCGATCCGACAACGTTGCCGACGGCGAGCTCGGCCTCGCCGCGGAAGGCGGCGTCGAGGCTGACGGCCAGCTCGGGAGCGCTGGTGCCGAACGCGACGACGGTCAGTCCGATCACGACGGGAGAGAGACCTGTGCGGGCTGCCAGCCGGGCTGCGCCACGCACCAGTGCTTCGGCCCCGACCACCAACGCGGCGACGCCGATCGCGAAGAAGAAGCCGGTCGAGAGGTCCATCAGCCTGCCAGTCTGGCGGGGAAGCCGTCGATGCCAAACGTCGAGCGGTCGGCGTTCGTGGGTTGTTCGACTCGGTGGGTCAGCCGCGCTTCAGACGCCGCAACCAACTCTCGCTGTATCGCAGCCGGCGCTCGAGTTGATCGACGGTTGCGGTCGACACCTTGGAGACTCCGGCCAGGTTGTTCATCTCGCTCTGGATCCGCGCGTGTCCCCAACCCGTGATGTCCACCAGGCGCTTGGCAACGTCGGCGTTGCGCGTACGTAGGTCGTCCTTCTGTTCGGCGATGCTGAGCTTGCTCCACCAAACGAGTCCGGAATCTGTGGGTATATCAGGCAACTCGATCGCCAGTGTCGAGTCGTCAGCGAACACGGGCTCGGTCGGGTCAGGCTCCGAGTCGAAGTGGTGAGGGTCAAACATCTGTACGCCAGATTCGGTGACGGTATGAAACTTCACGCCAGTCGCTGTCGACGAAACGACCGAGAACAGCGAGAGCTGTTCGAACAGGTCGTCGACGTTGGCTTGGCTGTCGAATTCGCGGTCAGGGGAAAACTCGTCGTCGCCCTCGGATGGTGGCCGCAGGATGTGGCGGCGCGCTTCGGCAATTTGGAAGGCGTGATGCCGTAGGCGTGGGTCGTCAGGAACGTAGACGTACGCCTTCTGGCTGGGCCGTCCGGCCTGCCATCGAACGAAACGCCCCACGGCCTGCCGGAAAAACAACTCGGTCGAAGTGGTGGTGGCGTACACCCCGACTCGCAGCCGGGGGATGTCGACACCCTCAGAGACCATCCGAACCGCTACCAACCATGGTCGGTCGTTGGCGGTGAACTCGGCGATCTTCTTCGACGCCAGCGGATCGTCGCTGACGACGACATCGGCCGTGGTGTTGAAACGGTTTCGTAACAGCCGGGCGATCGCCTGGGCATGATCTTGGTCGATTGCGATTACTAGTCCGCCGGCATCACGTTGGTCTTGGCGGATCTGGCGCAATCGATCGTGGGCCTGGCCAAGCACGGTGGCGATCCAGTCGCCGTCGAGGCTGAGCGCCGTTCGCAACCGGGCAGAGACCTGATCGCGGGTTAGTTCGTCGTTGAACGTGGCGCGCAGCACATCGCCTGACGGCGTGCTCCATTCCATCTGTCCGTCGACGCGGGGAAAGTAGACGGGTCGTACGACGCCGCCGTCGCGCAAGGCGTCGGCGTATCCGTAGGTGTAGTCGCTGTGGGCGAGATCTCCCTCGGCGGTGACGTCGTAGCGGACGAACGGAATCTTGGCGCTGTCGCTGCGGAATGGAGTGCCCGACAGCGAGAGTCGCTTGGCCGACAACTCGAAGGCGCGTCGAATCCCGTCGCCCCACGCCCGCTCGTGACCGGCGTGGTGGATCTCGTCGAGAATCACCATTCCGTCGGCTGCCAGTCCGCGCAGCTTGTCGGCGGCGTCACCTGTCGCCACCTGCTGGTACGTGGTGACCAGACCGTGGACGTCGCGTGCCAGCCCCTGGCCGGGAGCCCAGTCCGGGTCGAGCTGGAGGCCAAGTCGGTGGGCTGCCAGCGACCATTGCACCTTCAGATGGCTGGTTGGGGCGACCACGATCAGGCGCCGACGTTCGTCGGCGAGTGTGGCCCTTGCGCAGGCTAGGGCGAATGTCGTCTTGCCCGCCCCCGGCGTGGCGACGGCCAGAAAGTCGGGGTGCTCGTTGGCGCGGAACTGGTCGAAGGCGATGCGCTGCCAGGGGCGGAGGGTGACGGTGCTCACGGGAGGTGAAGTATCAAGCGTGCAGGGGCGAAGGGTCAGAGACGGACCGTCGAGTCTGGCCGGTGGCGACCGAGCGACCAACCTGACCTACCGGTTTTCGTGGCTACCGAGAGTGCAAGCGGGAGCTACGTCAGTCCGCCCGTCGACTCCTTGGCCCGGCCGGACTCACCGACACTGGCACTGCAACGGTTGATCGGCTCGCGTATGCCTCACTCGATGCGCATCCGATGAGAACCAGCTGCTTTCTTACTCGAAGGAGTTGTCTCGCATGCCTGCAACCCTCTCCGTGTCCGACCTTACTGTCGTTCGCGGCGCCCGCCCGGTGCTCGACCACGTCGACCTGATCGTGGCTCCTGGCCGTCGGATTGGCGTCGTCGGGCCGAATGGTGTCGGCAAGTCGACGCTGCTCGCGGCATGCGCCGGCCAGGTACCGAGTGACTCTGGTCATGTGCGGACCCGCACGATCCGACTCGACCGCGGCCAGGTCGTCGCCGACGAAATCGCCTAGAGCGGCTGTCATTGTGGCCCTTGTCAGGGTGACCGCGTCCCGTCAGCGGCATTCGGCAGCACCACGACACCGATGCTTCTGTAGCGACAGCGATCGAGCAAATGCCGGTTTGCGCCGGTGACCGGGGATTCCGCCGCATTGGGTGTAACAGCCCGTCGGTAGCCTCGAGAGATCGCTGATCATCCCGTGCTCGGAACATTCTCGCCGGCCGTTCGCGAATGGTTCGCGTCATCGTTTCCGGCGCCCACCCCACCCCAGATCCAGGGTTGGCCACATATCGCGGCAGGCGACCACACACTGATCTGCTCGCCGACCGGGTCGGGCAAAACCCTGGCTGCCTTCCTGGCCTCGATCGACAGGCTGGTCACGTCGCCTCGACCGGAAGAACGCACGCACCGCACCCGAGTGCTCTACATCTCGCCGCTGCGGGCGCTGGCGTTCGACATCGAAAAGAACCTGCGTGCCCCTCTGATCGGCATCCAGTTGGCGGCCGAACGAATCGGCGAGCGATTTACAGCTCCCGCAGTGGCGATGCGAACGGGCGATACACCGTCGAACGATCGACAGAAACTGATCCGGCGTCCACCCGACCTACTGATAACGACACCCGAGTCGTTGTACTTGATGCTCACTTCGGCGGCCGGCGAGACACTGCGCGGCGTCGAGACGGTGATCATCGACGAGATCCACGCCATGGCCACCACCAAGCGCGGCGCACATCTGGCGCTTTCGCTCGAGCGGCTGGAAGAGCTCACCGATCGCCCACCGCAGCGGATCGGCCTGTCGGCAACTCAGCGTCCGCTCGAGGAAACGGCGCGGTTTCTTGGCGGTTACACCATTGCCGACACACCGCGCACGGTGCGCATCGTCGACACCGGTACCAGCAAGCAACTGCAGGTCGAGGTCGTCGTGCCTGTCGAAGATATGGGTTCACCCGGCGACGCAGCGGCGCCGATCGGCCAGCCGGGCAGCGGCGAGCGGCGATCCAGCATTTGGCCCAGCATCTACCCGCGCGTGCTCGAACTGGTGCTGTCACACCGCTCCACGATCATCTTCTGTAACGCCCGCCGCGCCGCCGAACGGCTGGCCGCCAAGTTGAACGAGTTGGCCGAGCAGCAGGGGATTGGCGTCGATCCCGATACCGGACTGATGACCGAAGACCTCGTCAAGGCGCACCACGGCTCGATCGCCCGCGAGCAGCGTGTGGTCATCGAAGACCAGCTCAAACGAGGTGTTTTGCGAGGGATTGTCGCTACTTCTTCGCTCGAGCTCGGTATCGACATGGGTGCCGTCGACCTCGTGATCCAGGTCGAGTCACCCGGTGCGGTCAGCCGCGGGTTACAACGGATCGGTCGCTCTGGTCACAGTGTTGGGCAGCCCAGCAAGGGTTCGATCTTCCCGAAACACCGAGGCGACCTGATCGAGGCGGCGGTCGTGGCTCGCCGCATGATCGATGGCGAGATCGAGCACTCGCGCTACCTGCGCAACCCGCTCGACGTGCTGGCCCAGCAGATCGTCGCGCACACGGCCGCCACCGGCGACGTCACGGTGTCCGAGCTGGCGGCGCTCGTTCGACGCAGCGCCAACTTCCACGACCTAACCGACGAACTTCTGGCCAATGTGCTCGACTTGTTGGCAGGGCGCTATCCCAGCGAGGAGTTTTCCGAGCTGCGGCCGCGCATCGTATGGGACCGCGTCAACGACATCGTGCGGGCCCGCGACGGCTCGAAACGACTGGCCGTTACGAGCGGCGGCACGATTCCCGACCGGGGGCTGTTCGGCGTGTTCCTGCCCGATGGCACGCGGGTCGGCGAACTCGACGAGGAGATGGTCTACGAGAGCCGCCCTGGCGAAAACTTCATTCTCGGAGCGTCGACGTGGCGGATCGAGGACATCTCCTATGAACGCGTGACCGTCACGCCGGCCCCCGGTCAACCCGGCAAAATGCCGTTCTGGCACGGCGACCGCCCAGGCCGGCCACTCGAGCTCGGCCGGGCGCTCGGTGCGTTCATACGCGAGATCCGGGCGATGCCCGAGCAGCAGGCGAACAAGCGGCTGATGGATCACTATGCACTCGACGCTTTCGCAGCTGGCAACGTGGTGCAGTACCTGGGCGAGCAGGCCGAGGCGACAGGGGTTGTGCCCGACGACCGCACGATCGTCGTCGAGCGGTTCCGCGACGAGATCGGCGACTGGCGTGTGTGCGTGCTCAGCCCGTTCGGCACCCCCGTGCACGCTCCGTGGGCGATGGCGATCGAGCGCCGTCTGATCGATCGTTATGACCTGCCGGTCGAAACGATGTGGGGCGACGACGGCATCGTGATCAGGCTCCCCGAGTCGGCTGACGCGCTCGACATCGACGTGTTCCTGATCGACCCGGCCGACATCGACGAATTGGTCGTCTCGTCGCTCCCGCAGACTTCGCTGTTTGCGGCACGTTTCCGCGAATGCGCCGGCCGTGCGCTGCTGCTGCCTAGGCGGCGTCCCGACAAGCGCACCCCGTTGTGGCAGCAGCGCCAACGCGCCGCCGACCTGCTGGCGGTGGCGTCGAAGTACCCGACCTTCCCGATCCTGCTCGAAACCTCTCGCGAGTGTCTGCAAGACGTGTTCGACGTACCGGCGCTGCGCGAGGTGCTCGGGCAGCTGCAATCGCGTCAGCTGCGTTTGGTGCAAGTCGACACGGCCGCCTCCAGCCCGATGGCGTCGAGTCTGCTGTTCAACTGGATCGCTCAGTACATGTACGAAGGTGACGCGCCGCTGGCCGAGCGCCGCGCGGCGGCGTTGTCGCTCGATCGCGACCTGTTGCGAGAGCTGCTCGGAGCCGAAGAGCTGCGCGAGTTGCTCGACCCGGGTGTGTTGGCCGACGTCGAGCTCGAGCTGCAATGCCTGACCGACGGTCGGCGTGCCCGTTCTGGCGACGAACTCCACGATGTGCTGCGCAAGGTCGGTGATCTCACGGCGGCCGACGTCGATCTGCGCTGTGAGGCGGCATCTGGGGCCGAGTGGTTGACCTCGCTGCTCACCGGGCGGCGTGCGATCGAGATCGGGATCGGCGACGACGTTCGGTTCGCCGCCGCCGAAGACGCCGCCCGCTACCGGGATGCGCTCGGCTGCTCGTTGCCGCTGGGTTTGCCGATCGCGTTCACCGAGCCTGTGGTTCGTCCCCTCGAAGAGCTCGTCGGACGATACGCCAGAACCCACGGACCGTTTCTCGCCGCAGATGTTGCACGCAGGTTGGGCGCTCCGATCGAGCGGATCGAGGGGGCGATCGCCGCCCTGGTCAACGACGACCGCGTCGTGCTCGGAGAGTTTCGGCCTGATGGCGTGCAGCGGGAGTGGTGCGATGTCGATGTGTTGCGGCAGCTTCGCAGGCGCTCGCTGGCGGTATTGCGCAAGGAGGTCGAGCCGGTCGAGCAGGAGGCACTGGCCCGCTTCGTCCCGGCTTGGCATGGCATTCCGGCCCAGCGGCGCGGTGTCGATTCGCTGGTCGAGACGATCGGCATGTTGGCCGGTGCGCCGATCGTGGCGTCGACCCTCGAACGTGATGTGTTGCCATCGCGGATCGTCGCCTATCGCCCGGCGACGCTCGACGAGATGTGTACCTCCGGCCAGGTGGTGTGGGTCGGTGTCGGTTCGATCGGTGCCGGCGATGGTCGAATCCGGCTCTGTTTCGCCGACCAGCTGGCGCTCTTGGCGCCCGGCTGGGACCAGGCCGAGGCCCCCGACAACACCATCCACCACGCCCTGCGAGCCCACCTGGCCTCACGCGGGGCAAGTTTCTGGGGCCAACTGCGCGAGGCGGCGCCCGACGCGACCGACGCCGAGCTACTGGTCGCCCTGTGGGACCTGGTGTGGTCTGGGGAGGTCACGAACGATTCGCTGGCACCTCTGCGAGCCTTGCTGGCTGGTGGTGGAGTGGTGCTCAAGCGCGCGCCGAAACGGTCGGGCGGGCGTCCGCGCCCGGCCCGGCTGACGCGGCTTGGCCCGCCGGCCGCGGCCGGGCGTTGGAGTTTGGTGCAGCCCTTGCTCGAACCGACGCCGACACCTACCGAGGCAGCCCATGCGCAGGCGCTTCAGCTACTCGAGCGGTATGGCGTGGTGACCCGCGAAACCGTGCTGGCCGAGGGCGTGTTGGGTGGTTACGCATCGGTGTACGGCGTGATGAAGGTGCTCGAAGAGCGCGGCCGGGTTCGACGCGGCTATTTCGTGACGGGGCTCGGTGCCGCTCAGTTTGCGTTGCCTGGTGCCGTCGACCGATTGCGATCCGCTCGCGATGCCGTCGACGCTGACATCTCGCCCGATCGAGTCCCTCCGCCGATCGTGCTGGCTGCCACCGACCCGGCTCAGCCGTTCGGCGCCACGCTCGCCTGGCCCGTCACCGCTGGGCGCCCGGCCCGCACGGCAACCTCCTTGGTGGTAATCCGGCAGGGGCGGGCGCTCGCCTGGTTCGACCGGCGTGGCCACCATCTGGTGATGTTCCCGGCTGGGGCCGATGACACGACGTGGGCCTTGGCGCTGGCCGATCTGGTGCGAACAGGCCGCGAGCGCAGTATCGAGGTTCGCAAGGTCGACGGTGGCGAGATACCGGAGGCGGTTGCCCGGGTCTTGCGGATGTCGGGATTCGCCGACGGGTACCGTGGCCTCGTGCTGCGAGCCTGAGCCGGTTGTTGCGTTCAGGCGTCGACGAACTCAGCCCGGGTGGCCGTGACCACCCGGTCGCGACCGAGGTCTTTTGCTTCGTACAGCGCACGGTCGGCGGATTCAACTGTGGTGCCGACGTCGTCCTTGGCAGAGGCGGCAACACCGACCGACACCGTCACATGCTGACCATCGGGCAGTCGGATCTGTCGCGCTGCTCGCACGATTCGATCGGCGACCTTCTGTGCATCCTCGGTCGAGGAATTGGGAAGCATGATGCAGAACTCCTCGCCACCGAAGCGATACACGACATCGTCGAAGCGGATCTGGTTGGCGAGCATCGTTGCGATCGCCCGCAGCACATCGTCACCCTCGTGATCGCCGAAGTTGTCGTTGACCAACTCGAAATGGTCGATGTCAACCATGATCACGGCAGCGGGGCCGTGGCTACGATTGCCCGACTCGAGATCGTGGTCGAGCCGTCGGCGGTTGGCAAGCCCGGTCAGGTCGTCGCTCCAGGCCGTGTCAGCGAGTTGATCGTCGCCCGGTCGGCGACGGATCGAGCTGGCGAGTGCGAACGCGATGAGCGTCAACAGCGCCAATGCGGCCACGACGAGTAGAGCGGTCGCCGGACCACGATCCGGGCTGCTGCTCGGCATGACGGCCTCAGGGGTCGCCGAGATCCGAAGCAGGTCAGCAATCGCCGCGTCGTACACGACCTGGGGAGGGGACTGCAGATCGAGTTCGGTGCTTTCCCTGGTCGCTGCCGCCGGCAACCGATCGAGCACGACTCGGATTGCATCTGTGAGCTCAACGTTGAGGAGGGTCAGATCGGCCAGGGCGGCGGCGCCCTGGGCATCGATCGAGCGCAGTTGTGCACGGAGTTCGACGAGATCGGCTTCCGGCAGGTCCGAGCTGGGACGCAACATGACCAGCAGCGTTTGCTCTTGGTGGGCCAGGTCGGCGGCGCCGGCCGCGATCTCCCCAGCAGTGCCGGTGAGATCGGCGGCAGCGTTGGCGACCGATACGGGGGCCAACGCCACGAGGGCGACGGCCAGTGCTGCGAAGGTGAGACGTGATTTCGACATCACATTTTCTTCGGCTCGGGGCGGCCGTAGCTTGAGGTCGAATCCGGCTGGGCCGTGAGGTTTGGGCCGCTTGGCCGGGTCGCTATTTGGCGCGGTGTGTGGCGCGCAGGCCAGCCCACGCAAGGGCGCTGACCTCGCGAGCGATCTCGTCGGGTTCGAACGCCTGGCCGAGACCGACCAATCGCCGACTCGCCCCTTCTGCCAGACCGACCAGGGCATGCGCCAGCGTGCGGCGGTGGTCGGGATCTATGTCGACCGCGATCAGGGGAGCGACCGCGTCGGCAGTTGCCTCTGTGATCTTGCGGATCTGACCGCTGAACTCACCATCGTGGCGTGCGGTGCCCCCGAACAGCAGCATGAACTCGTCGTGCCGTTGGGCGACCCAACGGAAGTACGCCTGGAAGCCGAGCTCGGTCTGTTGCTTGCCGTTTGTTGCGTCGGCCGTAGCCTTCGTGATCGCATCGAGCATCCGGGCGCCGACTTCGTCGAGCAGAGCACTGTAAAGGTCGCTTTTCGAGTCGAAGTGCTGGTACAGCACAGGCTTTGTGACGCCGGCGGCGTCGGCGATGTCGTTCATCGAGGCGCCGTAGTACCCGGCGCGGCCGAACACGTTGATGGCGACGTCGAGAATTTGTTCGCGACGTGCGTCGGCGGAGAGTCGTGGAGAGCTCATGGGTTACCCAAGGGTAACCCATTCAGATGCCACGTTCGATATCTTCCCGTTCGGCTGCCTTGACTGCGTAGCCAAGCACGATGCTGGGTGCCAGCAGTGCGAACGACACGATCATGCTGATGATGACCAGCGTCGCCATTGTGGCCGTGAAGCCGAACGCGAACGCCATCACGAACAGCGTCATCGCCAGGGCCAACACGAGGTATCCGACGCGGTTGGCGAGCAGTGTCCATCTGGCCACCTGGGCCCGCCTGCGACGAATCGGGTCGTCGACAATGGCCCGGGTCGAGGGTGAGTCAGATGGCGGCTTTGACGAGTTCATACAGCGCCGACATTGTACGACGGTCGGCACTGCGATCGTGCCGGTGATCTGTCCGCCCCTTGGGGCCGACGACGCGTTTATACCCCTACGGGTATAATGACGGTGTGCGATTCCCCGAAGAGGTCAATCAGGACGCCATCATTCGGCTACGTCGTCTGGAGGGCCAGATCCGCGGTTTGCAGCGCCTGGTAGACGAAGGCAGCGAGTGCCGTGACATCGTGACCCAGCTGGCCGCCGCCAAGGGGGCGCTCGACCGGATCGGCTTCAAGCTGATGGCCGCCGCGCTCACCAACGCCGATGCCGACACCGATACATCCGAGCTCGAGCGTTTGTTCCTCAAGCTCAGCTGAGCGTGGCGAAGCAAGACCCCCGCTGCCGGCACGACGGGAATCTTGGCGTTGGCGTCGGCGATCGGTCGCATCCGGTTCTTTCTGCCCAATGCGGCATCGACGAACGGGGCCAGTTCAGCGGCCTTGAGCTCCTGGTGAGCGTTGACCGGCCTCAAGCGACAGTTCCGCGAGGCCTGCGGGCGGTTGCGCTCGACTTGATCGCAGGCAGCGAGTTCTAACCGTCGACAGCGGCCGCCAGCTGGGCCGCAGCTCGCTCCACGGTGTCGGTCTGAGCGGCGATGCTCATCCGGGCGAAGCCTGCTCCTTGGCGGCCGAACCAGTGCCCTGGGCTGAGTGCCAGACCGGCTGACGATGCGAGCCATCGCGGAATGTCAGGGACCTCGAGCCCGAGATCGCGTAGATCGAGCCAGGCAAGGTAGGTGCCTTCGGGCCTGACGAGCCGGATGCCGTCAGGCAAACGGTTTGCGAGCACCTCGACGTTGAGGGAAATCAGGTTCAGGAAGTCATCGAGCCAAGCTCCTCCATGGCGGTAGGCCGCCTCGAAGGCGGTAAGCGAGAAGACGTTGTTGCGGGTGAGGTGGAACTGTGAACTCACCGACGCGAACCGCTCGGCGATCGTTGCCCGATCCGTAACGATCAGCGTGTCGCAGACACCGGCCAGTCCGAAGGTCTTGGTCGGCCCGTGGGTAGCCGCCCACTCGATCTGATCGTCAGCGCGCACCGCGGCGGCGAACGGAACGAACTCGTGTGGCGGAATCACCAGGTCAGCATGGATCTCGTCGGCGAGCACGAATACATTGTTGTCGGCGCAAATGGAGACGAGCTGGGTCAGTTCATCGCCCCTCCAAACCCGTCCGACGGGGTTGTGCGGGCTGCACAAAATGAGCATTCGGTTGGCCGGGTCGGCGGCCTTGATCGCCAGATCGTCGAAGTCGATTCGGTACGCACCGTCGGTGAGCACGAGCGCGTTCGGCACTGGTGTTCTGCGACTCGACGCGATCAGCGTCTTGAAGTCGGTGAAGACCGGCGGCTGGATGATCACCCCGTCGCCAGGTTCGGTGAGCTGCTCGATGAGGACCCCGATCGAGGTCCCAACACTTGGGCTGACGACAGTGTGCAGCCCGGAACCGTCCCAGCGGTGGCGTGAGAGCATCCAGTCCCAGAAGATCTCGGTAGCAGTTTCGGGGCGTATTTCGTAGCCGTACCAACTGGTCGCCGCTCTGGCCCTGAGCGTCTCCATCACCTCCGGCGGTGGCTCCACGCTCGGCTCAGCGATCCACATCGGCATCAATGTGTCGTGGGTGCCGAAATGATGGTCGAGCGTTGAGGGGTCCCGGCTTTGGCTTCGCTCTTGTCGAACGTCTCCGATTCCAGGATCAGACCCCATTGGGCATTCACTTTACTTGCACAGCCGGCCCATCAAACTCGTATTGGTCGGCCGACGCGGCGGCCTGACGCCAGTTCGTGAAGAACGCGTCGGCACACACGCCGACCGAACACCACAGGTTGAGTCGATCGAACCGAGTCCTCCCAACGCGCTTGTCACATTTCGGGCTGGACATAGCGCTGTTGGTGACGCACTGACAAGAATCAGTCGAGCCGCTCGGCCGGCCGACTCGTACAGTTGCCGTCATGGTACGGGTCGAAGTTCGGGCAGACGTTGGCTACGGGGTAGTGCTGATCACCCTCGATCGCCCTGAGCGGCGAAATGCCGTCGACCATGACACCTTGCTGGCTTTACTCGACGCGCAAGCAGCGCACACAGATGCCCGCGTGATCGTTCTGACCGGGGCGCCTCCTGCGTTCAGCGCTGGCGCCGATTTGCATGGTGTCGAACAGGGGGTGTTCGCATCAGACCTGGCGCGGGTGTTGCGTGGTTTCACCGAACTTTCGGCGCCGGTGATCGGCGCAATCGACGGGCCGGCGCTCGGAGCCGGGGCGCAATTGGTGTCGGTGTGCGACCTGCGGGTCGCCACGCCCGACAGCAAGATCGGCGTTCCGGCCGCCCGGCTGGGGTTGGTGGTCGACCACTGGACCATCGAACGACTAGCGCGCGAGTTCGGGTGGTCCGTGGCACGGGCGATGCTGCTCGGCGCCGAGACATACAGCGGTCGACAGCTGCACGCCATGGGGTCTGTCCACCGGATCGGCGGGCTCGAGGCGGCGCTCGAGTGGGCGGCGACGATCAGCCGGCTCGCCCCGCTGACGATCGCTGCGCACAAACTGGCGCTCGAATCGTCCGCCGGCGAGCCGGAGCTCGACCCGGCTGTGGAGCATGCTCGTCACCACGCGTGGGCCAGCGGCGACGCCGACGAGGGCCGTCGGGCCTTCCTGGAGAAGCGTTCCGCAGCCTTTCGTGGAGAGTGACCCACCCAACAGCCGGACTCGGCATCGTGACCCGGGACATCGTTCCAACTATTCGGTCTCTTTCTGCGCGAGAATCGTCGTGTGTTGACACATGACGAGCGTCGGGAGGTGAGTCGGGCCGCCGATGAGGTGCCGGCGCCCCATATCGACCAGGTTACGACCGTCTATCACTACAGCGAGGACGGATCGATCCGGCGGTTCTCGCCGCACGTGCCACCGACCAATCCCAGCCACCCACCAGCGGTGTGGGCGATCGACGCCGAACACTCGCCGTTGTACTGGTTCCCTCGCAACTGTCCCCGGATCAGCGTGTGGGCCTTGACGGCCGCGCAACAAGAGGTGCTGACCGCGACTTTCAACACCGAGGCGAGCCGAATCTGCGCCGCCGAGAGCCATTGGCTCACACGCGTTCGCGAGGCGAGCATCTACCGCTACTCGTTTGACGCCTCGTCGTTCGCTCCGTGGACCGAGGCCGACGGCCAGTACATCAGCGGTGACGTGCTCTATCCGGACGCGGTCGATGTGCTCGACGACCTACTGGGCTTGCACGCAGCTGCCGAGGTCGACCTGCGGTTCACGCCGCGATTGGGTGTACTGATGGATCACATGCTGGCGTCTGGACTGCCGTTCAGCTTCGTCCGCATCCGCGACGCCCGCAGATGATCCCGATCTTCGAGCACTTCGATTTCTACGGGCTCACCTCGCTCGCCAATCCTCGATGCCGGTTCGAGGTCGGGCGTGTGCGGTGATTCGAACGCGCTAACGATCGCCACACGGGGGCGGTGTGCGCCGGTCTACGCAGACCCTGGTGAGACCGGCGGCTAGCGGTCTGGCAACGCTTCAAAGACGGGGATTGTCAGTCGGAATGTTGCTCCGTTGCCGGGTCCTGCTGATGTGGCGACGACGTTTCCGGCTTGGGCGCGGGCGAGGCTGCGGGCGATGGTCAAGCCGATCCCGCGCCCGGCGCGACCTGGCCGGCCCGTCGCTCCGTGATCGTCGGATCTGCGGTAGAAACGTTCGAAGACGCGTTCGAGCTCGTTGGCAGGGATCCCTGACCCGGTGTCGATCACGTCGACGAATGCGATCGAACGGTCACGTCCGGTGCTGAGCGTCACTGTGCCCTTCGCGGGGGTGTGGCCGAGTGCGTTGCCCAACAGGTTTGAGAGCACTTGCGTCAGCCGGTCGCTGTCGCCGCGAACTGGCAACGGTCCTGGCGGATTGATCGTGTTGACGATGAGTGTCACGTTGGCGTAATCGAACTGGGGCCTCAGTCGTTCGGCTGCGGCAGCAGCTACAGCGCCCAGGTCGAGGTCGGCAAGGTGTACTTCGAGTGTGCCTTCGTCGGCCCGCGAGAGCAGCGTCAGATCGTCGACCAATCTCTGCAGACGGGATGCCTCGTCAGCGATCGCCGCGTACACCTCTGGAGAGGGGGTCACGACACCGTCGATCAGACCCTCGGTCTGGCCGCGGATGACTGTGATCGGGGTGCGGAGTTCGTGGGTCACCTCCCCGAGCAGTTGGGTGCGGCGTTGTTCGGTGGTGGCGAGGTGCCGACCGAGTTCGTTGACGTCTTCGGCGAGCGAGGCGAGCTCTGCCTCGGCGGGGATGGGAACCTTCACCGCATAATCGCCGGCGGCCATACGGCGTGCCGCCGACCTGAGTTCGTCGATCGGGCGCAGTAGTCGGGTCCCGACAAATGCAGCGACGATCGCGGCCGTGAGCAACGCCGCCGCTACTCCAATCAGTAACGCCGGGAGCAGCGACTCGTCGAGCGCCGTACGGAGTTGGGATTCTGTCACCTGGTTGGAGCCGCCTTGACCGCGACCGAGCCCGAATCCACGGATCTGGTGCTCGTATACGGTTCGGGTCACCACGGTGCCCACTACCAACATCGCCACCGCACCAGCAACGACCACGACTACGTACGACAAGAACAGTCGTGTGCGCAGACGGCGTGGCAGCACCGAGCGGCTCATGACGGCCGCGCCACACATTTGTATCCGACGCCGCGCACGGTCCCAACGAATCGGGGTTCGGCGGCAGCGTCGCCGAGCGCTTTGCGAAGGTTGCCGATGTGGACATCGACAAGCCGTTCATCGCCGTAAAAATCCCAGCCCCATACGCGTTCGATGAGTTGGCGGCGGCTGAACACTCGACCTGGCGCGGCTGCCAGCGCTGCGACCAGTTGGAACTCCAACGTCGTCAGATCCACCAGTTCGTCGTCGACGCGTACCTCATGGCGACCGATGTCGATCACGAGCCCTTCGAACCTGATGGCATCGTCACCATCGTCACCATCGTCACCGTCACCGTCACCACCGCCACCGGCCGCGTCGCCGCGCCTTCGACGCAGCACGGCCCGAACCCGGGCCACCAACTCACGTGGGCTGAACGGTTTGGTGATGTAATCATCGGCGCCCAGCTCGAGCCCGATCAGCTTGTCGGTTTCGTCGGCGCGGGCGGTCAGCAAGATCACGTAGACATTTGAGCTGCGCCGGATCTCGCGCAGTACGTCGAGTCCGCCGATGCCCGGCAACCGCAGGTCCAAGACGATCAGATCGTGTGGGCGCCGAGCGAAGCGAACCAGTGCATCTTCGCCATCGGCGGCCTCGTCGACCTCAAACCCTTCGTTGCGCAGGTAGGAGCTGACAAGGTCGCGGATGGCGGTCTCGTCATCGACGACCAGGATTCGTTCACGCGCCACAGAGATCATCGTAGGACCAACTCGATCGGCGGAACCGGTAAACGGCCTGCCGCCCGAGAGTCTCAGGCGTCATGTCCGCGATCTGTTTCGCTGGACGCGATGGTCTCGAACCCGGAAGGGTCGAGCCGAGTGAGTTCGTACGCGACACGTTGGGAATCGAGTTGGCAAGTGAACGCACGCAGGTGGTTGCGTGAAACGCGTTCTAGGTCGGCGTAGGCGACCGGCACCTGGGAGGCCGCTTTTGGGGCGGGGGTTGTGGTCGTGTTCAGAGTGTCCATGGCGCTTGCTCTTTCATCGTCTTGTGGCCGAACGCTGAACTGCCGGGACGTCGTGTCCCGGCAGTTGCTCGGTTTCAGCTGTTTCCGTAGCTGTCTGTGGCGTTTCTCATCGTGCCCATACGGTGCCCGGCTGGGTTGCCGGTTTCATCAGCGAACCGAGGCTCTTGGTTCAAGTGGGAGTGATCGGCCGCGCAGTCAGCGTCGCAGGTGCCGTCGTTGAGGAGCAGCTGCTCTTGCTGATGTGTGCGCAGCTGCTGGCGGATCGGCTCACCGAGCTCACTCTGGTCGGCACTGTGGTCGGCACTGTGGTCGCGAACCCGGTCTTGAATAGGGTCGACACAGGTAGGTACCGGGGTTGCCGGCTGGGTGGGGTCGGTTTGGGCGAATGCCACGCCCGCCGGAACGGCGAGCACTCCGACTGTGGCGATTGTGAGCAAGATCTTCTTCATGACCACTCCTTTGTGAGTGTTCTCGGTCCTTGGGTGTTCCGGAACTTGGCTTCCGACTCTTCATTGGGCCTGGTTGGGTTTGCATTACCCATGTAGCCAGCGCCGCGTAAAGCCCCGAGCGCGATCATGATGAAGAACTCGTAAAGCAATCCGCCCCACACTGAATCCGAGGCGGCGACGTGCACCATCAACGGGCTACCTCAAAGCACCGACGGGAGCAGCCGGTCGATGCCGAATCGGTGAGCGAGGTGCGCGTCCACGACTCGCCGAGACCACCACGAAGTTCCATCAAACGCTTACGGTCATAACGACACGCACACCACCGACGTGACCGCCCAACTCCGACCCACACGATAACCGGCGTCTTGTCATGGAGGGTCCGTATGACGACGACTTGACTCCGCCATCCTCATGTGAGACGGCGGGGCAAATCTGCACAGAGCTATCAGCGATAGTCCCGCCCGGGTAGTTGGCGATCGGGCCGTAGGACACCGTGTACGGTTCGGAGATGTCGGACCTCGAAGAAGCGCTGACCCTGCGGTCGGGCGACGAGGGCTCGACGGCCTTTGCTGATCCGCGGTACGAGTCGATAAACGCAATGTTCGGTGGATGGACCACCGCCATCGCCCTGCGTGCCACGCTGGAAGCCGCAGAGAATGCGGCACTGCCATCGGCCATCACGGTCAACTTTGTCGACCGTGTCGAACCCGGAGCGAAAGTACATACCCGAAGCAGACTTGTGGGGAGTAGCCGATCGGTTGAACACTGGCTGACTGAATTGCTATCCGCAGACGGCCGGACGCTCGCACTTGCGACGGTGGTGTTATCGAACCGCCGTGATACTGATGGACACACGCAGCCGTCGATGCCGGAAGCCCCCGACCCTGAGACTCTCGACGAGTTCCATCCACCGGGCCCACAAGGTGAGCGGTCGATGATGCGCCCGGTTACCGGCCAGCCGCCACACGGCCGGGCCGACACCACATCGACGCACTGGGTGCGCGAGATGACCGGGCGACCTGTCGATCATCTGCAGTTGGCGTTCCTCGCCGATCAGTTCGCCCCGCGCCCGTTCTTTTGGAGCGAAGGGCCGCGCCCGGCGGCGACGCTGTGCATGTCAGTCTATTTCCACGCAACCGCCGACGAAGTCGCTGCGGTCGGCGACGACTACATCTTCAGCGAAGCGACCGGCAGCAGGGGTGACAACTCGACGTCTGGTCAGCACGCTCGCCTTTGGAGCCGTTCAGGCGTACTCCTCGCAACCACAGAACAACTCCACTGGTATCGCTGACACGTTCGGAACGGAGCATCCGACCAAAGTCGCCGAAATGCGTGCCACGCAACAACCAACACCGCGATTGTCCAGATGGTGGTATCCGCCCCTCGCTCTGAGCAGGATCTGCATAAAGGCCGCACGGACGCTATTACAGAGGCCCGGTGACGTCGCCAAAGCCCTGCTAGAGCCCGGGCGGGAGCAGGCGGTTGATGTTCTGGAAGAAGAAGTACAGGGCGACCAAGAACGGGGCGATGCCGACGAGCAACCCGAACGAGTCGTGGCGGTACCGACGGCTGATGCGGTAGGCCCCGATCGAGATCAATGTCAACGCCAAACCCCACAAGGCAATCTGGGGGAAGGCGGAACGGTCGTCGAACCAACCTTGCGAGAAGGCGTCTTCGACCTCGGCTGGTTCGCTGTTGGCAACGGGCGTCGCCGCACTCTGGTCGTTGCCTTGTGTCTCGCCGGCTGCATTCGGCTCTGGCGGAGTGAGCTCGGGAACGGATGAGACGATGTCGTCGACGCCCGGGGTGCCGCCAATCGAGGGTGCCACGTCGGCGTTACCGGACGGATCGATCGCGACTGCGGTGTCCCCGGTTGGGGAGTCGGCGACCAGTACGGGATCGTCACCAGGGATTGGCTCGTTGTCGGCCGGCTCGAGGTCGTAGAAGGTCGCAACTCCGACATTCGCCGAGCGCGTCGGGTCGAGCACGCTGTGGACGACGATGCGATCGCGAGCGGTGTACTTGGGATGGCACGAGGTAAGCGTGAGCTCAGCAATATTCGGGTCGCGAGTGGTGACCACCCAGTATTCACTCGCCCCGACGATTTCGGTGAAGGTCACCAAGTACACGAATCGGTCGCCGTTCACCATCGTGACGACGATCTCGTCGCCGGCCACGAGTTGATCGACGTCGAAGAAGGGATGACCGTAGGTGGTGCGGTGACCGGCGATCGCTGCGTTGCCGAGCTGGCCCGGTAGTGGGGTGTCGGGGTAGTGGCCAGGACCATCCTTCAAGTCGCTGAGATTGACGCCGGGTACGACATACATCGGGTTGCTATTGATCCGCGGGATGTCGAGCCGAGCGAGCACATCGCCGCGGCGTACGGTCGGAGGTTCCTTCTCGACCGCTTGATCGGAGAGGTCGAGGGCGACAGGAATCGGTGTGTCTGCCGCGTCAGCAATCGGAGACTCGGTGTCGGCGACGACGTCTGCGTCGGCCTCTGTTGGAGGGTCGGTATCGATCTGTGGGGCGTCCGCCGTCTCGTCGGCGACGCCGGGTGGGTCGTCGGAGGAAGGGTTGTCGGGAGGTGGGTTATCGGCGAGATTCTGATTGGCCAGCTGCTCGAACTGACTCTCGAGCGAGTTCTGAGCGGCCGCATACTCGATGCCGGTGCCCCACAACTGGTAGGCGACGAAGCCGAACATCAGCAGCCCGGTGGTGATCAGGGCCTTGCCGAGGTTGCCGACGTAGAACCGCCAATCGTGTGGGTCGGGTGGGCGGTCCCACTTGCTGATCCGCTGGCGTCGCGGTCGCCGACGAGCAGTTTGTCCCGCGTCGGCCCCGACACTGGCCGGCAGATCTGTCGTAGCGTCGACGTCGAAAGTCGCCCGGCTCTCGCCCAGCCCGTCGCTGGCCAAC
This sequence comes from uncultured Ilumatobacter sp., assembly GCA_937919625.1. Taxonomy (GTDB): domain Bacteria; phylum Actinomycetota; class Acidimicrobiia; order Acidimicrobiales; family Ilumatobacteraceae; genus Ilumatobacter. Next base: position 17,096 of record CALFRK010000160.1, on the reverse strand, counting down.
TGATCCGTCACGGCCACGACGATACTGGTCAGCCCCGAGTCTCGGCGGTCAGGAACCTGGAAGTGGGCGCAATCGGCCTGTGGCTCATATCGTGTCCATTCGTCCATGGATGTCGAGCCAGAGGTTTCAAACACGAAAGCCACCGCAGCCGCCCCAGTCGTCGCGCTCGCGGATGCGGTTGCAGTGATCGGTGGCTTTCCGGTGCTCGCCGGCGCAACCATGTCGGTCGCCGTTGGCGAGATCGTGTTGCTGCAAGGCCCTAACGGCGCCGGTAAGACGAGTCTGCTCCGGTTGTGTGCCGGGCTGTTGCCGATTGCCCGTGGAACGGGTTCGGTCTTCGGGTTCGACCTGGCGACCCAGCGCGATTCGATTCGGCCGCGGGTCGGAATGCTGGGGCATCGCAACGGCCTCTACGGCGACTTGACCGTGGCTGAGAACGTGGCGTTTTGGGGATCCACGGCGGGCGCCACCAGCGCCGAAGTCGAAGCGGCGGTGACACGACTCGGCGTCGACGGACGGCTTCGCGACGTGATGGTCGTCAAGCTGTCGGCGGGCCAGAAACGTCGTACGGCGTTGGCGTGTCTGGTGGCGCGGCGTGCCGAACTGTGGCTACTCGACGAACCACATGCGGGCCTCGATGCGGCCGGTCGCGACGAACTCGACACCGTGCTCCGACAGGCGGTCGATTCGGGTGCCACGGTGCTTGTCGCCAGCCACGAGCTCGAACGGGCAGGCTCGCTGGCCCACCGGGTCGTCGAAGTGGTCGCCGGTCAGGTCCACGAAGTCGAGCCGCCGTCATGAGCCGCTGGCGGATCGCCCGACTGGTCGCCGGCAAGGACCTGCGGATCGAGCGCCGCAGTCGTGTGCTCACCAACCAGGTGCTGCCGTTCGCCGGCGTCACGATGGTGATGTTCGCCTTCGCTCTCGACGCCTCGAATGTGCTCGAACGTGTGGCGCCAGGTCTGATCTGGCTGGCCACCCTGTTCAGCATGCTCGTGCTCGTGCAGCGTTCGTTCGCGATCGAGAGCGATGATGGTGCCCTCGATGCTCTGCGGGTGGCAGGCGTCGACCCGGTCGCTATCTACTGGGGCAAGTCGATCGCGCTCGCCGTGCAGCTGGCGGCGCTCGAGATCGTGCTGCTGATCGCCGCCGTTCTGCTGTATGGCGCTGAGGTGCCACTTGGCGGGATCGTGCTGTTAGCCACAACCCTCGTGACCGCGACCTGTGGGCTGGCCTGCGTAGGTACGCTGTACGGAGGCCTCACCGCAGGTTTCACCGGTCGCGAGACATTGCTCCCGCTACTCGTGCTTCCCGTGGTGGCGCCCGTCCTGATCGGGGCGACACGAGCGGTTGAGTCAGCGCTCGGCACCGATGGGGTGGCGCTCTCGGAGGGCTGGCCGTGGATCGGCTTGCTCGCCGTGTTTGCGGTTGCCTTCGGTGCCGGCGGTGCTCTGGCGTTTGGTCCACTGATCGAAGAAGCCACGTGACGATCGACGTGAACGGAACTTGATGACCGCAGCAACTACGCCAACCACCGCTCCCGTCGAGCCGGCGTTGCGCGTGCGCTCGTCGGGCACCATGGCGACTCGCACGCTCGGCATCGCCACGATCGTCACGATGGGTTGGCTGGTGGCGTTCGGTCTCGGGTTCTCGCCGGCCGATCGCGACCAGCGAGATGCTGTACGGATCCTGTACATGCACGTTCCGACGGCATGGTTGGCCTATCTCGCCTTCGTTGTCACGGCTGTAAGTTCGGCGATGTACTTGTTTGGCAAAAAGCACTCGCTCGGTTTCGATCGCGTAGCAGGCGCGAGCGCCGAGATCGGGGTGGTGTTCATGGCGCTCACCCTCGTCACCGGCATGCTGTGGGGCAAGCTGACATGGGGCGTCTACTGGCAATGGGACGCCCGCCTCACCACCACAGCTCTCCTGTTCGTGTCATATATCGGGTACCTGGCGGTTCGTGGGCTGGGCGGCACCCACGATCAGCGGGCCAAGCGCAGCGCGGTGATTGGGCTCCTGGCGGTGATCGAGATCCCGCTCGTGCACTTCTCGGTGCGGATGTGGCGCAGCTTGCACCAGGAGGCATCGGTGCTCGATAGCGACGGCGATGTCGACATGGACGGCCTGATGCTGTTCAGCCTGTTCGTCGGAGTGGTGGCGTTCACGTTGCTCTATGTCTGGTTGCTGCTGCATCGCAGCAGGGTGATCGCCATGGAAGACCTGCTCGACGACCAGGGCCTCGATCGGGCGCTCGACCAGCGCCGCGCCGAGTTTTTGTGATGAGCGGCGGGATTGTTGCCATGCAGGATGCCGGCTATATTTTTGGCAGCTACGCACTCACATTTGCTGTGATCGCGGCGTTTACATGGCGCGTCATTCGCGGCGGGCGCCGGCTTGCCAACCACATCGACGACAACGACAAGTACTGGACCTGACGTGACTGACCTGACCCCTCGGTCCGGGCCCGAGCCGCGACCCGGATCGCGCAGCGGTCGACGCAAGTGGCTGCCGATAGTGGTGATCGCCGGCGTGCTTGTCGCCGGCGGCGTGATCGTCACGCAGTTCTTGCGTTCGGCGGTCGATTACTACTGCAATGTCGACGAGGTAGGCGACCGATCGGGGTGCGATACCAACCGCCGCCTGCGGGTCCAGGGCGTCGTCGAACTTGGCACGGTGGTGTCGTCGGGCGGCGACACCGATTTTGTGATCGCCTTCAATGGTGCGTCGTTCGCGGTCCATTACGACGGCGAGCCCGGTGGCATCTTCAAAGAGTGCATCCCTGTCGTGGTGCATGGTCGCTTCGACGTCGCCAGCAATACGTTTATGGGTGACCGGGTCGAGGTCAAGCACTCTGACGAGTACGTCTCAGTTAACGACGCGCGGCTATCGGAAGCTGATGCCCTCGCCGACTCGTGCGAAACCGGAACAACTTGAGCACCGCCACGATGCCACAACGCTGCCGGCCAACTCGATGATCGCCGCCAGTTTCAACGGGGCACTCGGCCATTTTGGGTTGCTGTTGATGCTGACCGCATCGTTTGTCGGCGCCCTCTCGACCGGATTGGCGATCGTCGTCGGCAACCGTAAGGGGATCAGGCAGGCAGCGGTGTATGCCTGGTTGATCCTGGCGGGCGCCTTGATCTCGGTGATAGCGATGCAGCGGGCGCTCGAAACCCGTGACTACTCGTTGGCCTATATCCAGCAGGTCGGATCGAGCACGACGCCGGGCATCTACAACGTGGCTGCGATGTGGAGTGCACTCGAGGGTTCGATCCTGCTGTGGGTGTTGGTTCTGGCGGCCTTCACGGCGGCGGTCGCCTGGAGGTTCCGCAAGCGTGCTGACGATCCGCTCGTTGCATGGGCGATGGTCGTGATGTTCGTCGTGTGTGCCTTCTTCGCACTTGTCAGTTTTGGCCCGGCCAGCCCGTTTCAGGCCGGACCGACGGTGCCGATCGGGTTTGATGGCCGGGGCCCCAACCCACTTCTCCAGAACCACATCCTGGTGCTGTTTCATCCCCCGATCCTGTACCTCGGCTATGTCGGATTCACCGTGCCGTTCGCGTTCGCGATCGCGGCGTTGATCACGGGGCGCGTCGGCGAGGGCTGGCTGCTCGAGACCCGCCGATGGGCCTTGTTCTCGTGGGGGTTCCTCACGATCGGCATCCTGCTCGGTGGCTGGTGGAGCTATGAGGTGCTGGGGTGGTCAGGGGTGTGGGCCTGGGACCCCGTCGAGAATGCGTCCCTGTTGCCGTGGCTGACCGGCACGGCGTATATCCATTCGGTGCTGGTTCAACAACGGCGCGGCATGCTGCGGGTCTGGAACCTCAGCTTGCTGGTGGCCACATTTGCCCTCACGATCCTCGGAACATTCCTCACCCGCTCGGGCATCATCAACAGTGTCCACGCCTTCTCGGCCGGTCAGATCGACGGCTACCTGTTGGGTTTTTTTGGCCTGGTCGTGGTGGTGTCGCTCGGTCTGATCGCGTGGCGGGGCGACCGGCTGCGATCGCCGGGCATCATGGATTCGCCGCTGTCGCGCGAGGGAGCGTTCCTGGCCAACAACGTGGTCTTCACGGTGTTCGCGTTCATCGTGTTGCTGGGCACAGTGTTTCCGCTGATCGTCGAGGCACTTCAGGATCGTCGTACCGTGGTCGGGGCGCCCTACTTTGATCGGCTGTCGATGCCGATCGGGTTGTCGTTGCTGTTCCTGATGGCCGTGGCGCCCGTGTTGCCGTGGCGCAAAGCGTCGCAAGAATTGCTGCGTCAACGCCTGTTCTGGCCGGCGTGGTGCGGCGCCGGCGCGTTGATTGTTGCCGTTCTGGTTGGCGCCGACGGCTGGGCGCCTCTGATCGCCTTTGCTCTGGCCGGTTTTGCGGCAGGCGCAGCCTTACGCCAGATTGCGCTGGCAACCAGGCGCCAGGGTCTGTGGGGGCTGTTCGGGCGTGCCAACGGCGGCATGGTGGTGCACCTCGGCGTGATCCTTGTTGCGGTGGCGCTGGTCGCCTCGAACGCCTACACCGAGTCGACCGAACTGCGCCTGACCGTCGGCGAGCCGGTCGAGTGGAGCGGTCACACGTTCGAGTTGGTCGAAGTTGTCGGCGAGCGCGACGCACGCACCGACGTCACTCGCGCCAACGTGCGGCTCGACGGTGACCGGATCTACGGCCCGGCGTTCACCACCTACCTGCAGATGGGTCAACCGATCCCCACGCCCAGCGTTCGGACAGGGCTGACACACGACGTCTACCTCACGATCGCCGGCACCAACGCGCCAGTCGTTGGATCGAACCAGGCCGTGCTCGAGGTCTTCCGCAAACCACTGATCCTGTGGCTCTGGATCGGCGGCTTGATGATGGCAGTCGGCACGGTGCTGTCGGCGTTTCCAGGTCGCCGTCGTCGCGATCCACTCGACCCTGTATCGGCCCGGATCCCCGAACCCCGCAAGCGGATCACCGAACCGGCGGTCTCCGATGTCTGATTCGCCTAAGCCCGATCCGGTCGCCGACGACCGACCCGATGAGGGTGGCGCCTCACGGCGGGTGGCGCCTTTCGTCGTCGCCGCCGTCGCGGTCGTGATGGCGGCTTTGTTCGTGGTGTTGCTGACCGCCAAACCATCCAGCAACGAAACGGCGAACTCACCGTTGCTCGGCAATCCGGCTCCGGCGGTTTCTGGCGTCTTCGAGGACGGCACCAGCTTCGAACTGTCGCGCCGCAAGGGCAGCTGGGTCGTACTCAACTTCTTCACCCACAACTGCGTCCCGTGCATCAGGGAGCACCCCGAGTTGATCAAATTCGTCGACCAGCAACGGGCGTTGGGCGTTGACGGCGCCGAGTTCTACTCGGTCGTACGCGACAGCACACCAGATCAGGTCGCACAGTTCTTCGCCGAGCGGGGCGGCGATTGGCCGATCGTGTTCGACGACCGGTACGAGTTTGTCAACCGGTTCGGTGTGGCATTGGTGCCAGAGACATGGATCATCGATCCGAACGGGTTGGTGAGGCGGCGGTTCATCAGCGAGGTCACAGGTGACGGGCTGAGTGCGTTGATCCAGGCCTTGCGCGAGGGTGCGGCATGAGCAGCTCGACCCGCCGCGATTTGAACCGGCGTCTCAAGGGTTGGCCGGGCTGGATTCTGCTGATCTTTGTGGTGGTCGGTTTCCTGGTCGTGGGAGCCACCCGCGATACGGGGCCGCGCACGCCTGACGAGCGGATCGAATCGATCTCAAAACGGCTTGCCTGCCCGGTCTGCCAAGGTGAGAGCGTGTACGAGTCGCGCAACACGGCGTCGAACCAGATCCGTGAAGGGATTCGTCAAGGCGTCAACGAGGGCAATCTTTCCGACGAGCAGATCATCCAACAGATCAGTGTTGCGTACGAAGGTGAGGAATTGCTGGTCCCCACTGGCAGTGGGGTCGAGGCGCTGGCATGGGCATTGCCGGCGACCGCCTTCGTGCTGGGCACGGCCGGGCTGGCGTTTGCGTTCCGGCGTTGGCAGCGGGCCGCCCGAATGCTCGGTGTGGCAACGCCAGAGGACTATGAGTTGGTCGCTCGTGCGCTGGCCGACGAGTCCCTCGACAAAACCATCGACGTGTCCGTCGACCTGGCGGTCGACACTTCAACCGAGGAGCCGCGGCTTGGTACGCCAGATCGATCCTGACCGGCTGGCATCACTCGACGACGAACGCAAGTTCCTACTGCGTTCTCTGACCGATCTCGAACGCGAACACGCTGCGGGCGATGTCGACAAGGCTGACTATCAGACACTCAAGGATGGCTACACGGTGCGGGCGGCGACGACGCTGCGGGCGATCGACGAAGGTCGCTCGGCGCTCCCGCCGCGCCCGCCGGTCGACTGGTGGCGCCGGCTTATCGCCGGCGGAGCGGTGGTCGTGTCGATTGGTCTGGTGTGGTGGGCGTTGTCGGCATCATCGGCGCAGCGCTTGCCCGGACAGCAGATCTCCGGCCTCGACCCTCGCAACGAACTCGAGGTGCTGATGTCGCAGGCACGCATGATCCAGGCCCGCGATCCGGCATCTGCGGCAGCGATCTACGGCACTGTGCTCGAGCAGCAGCCACTCAATGTCGAGGCCCTCACGTATCGCGGATGGACCCTGGCACTGTCGGTCATCGGTGAGACCGATCCAGCAGCCAACCGGCCCTTGCTCGACGAGGCGTCGGAGTCGCTCTTGTTGGCGATCGAGACCGACCCGACCTACGCCGATCCGTTCTGCTTCCTCGGGATCGTCCGCTACCGGTTCTACGCCGAGCCCGAGTTGGCACTCACCCTGCTCGACGGCTGTCTGGCCGGTGGGCCGCCAGCCGAAGTGCGCGGGCTGGTCGAGTCGCTGCGCGCCACGGTGGCCGCCGCGATCGACACGTCCTGACCGCCAACGGCTGGTGTCAGACGACCGGCGGCGGCCACACTGTGGCGTGCACGATGACACCCTGCTTGTTGCGCTTGAGTACCCAGACCGAGGCCTTCCGCCAATCGGGCGGCGTGTTAAGCCTGGCGCCGTTCTTCTTGAGGGCAAGAATGACGGCTGGGATGATGTCGCCGTGGCTGCACAACACCGTGCCATTCGGGGCTGTTGCCAGTAGTTCGAACACCGGCCCGACCGGCTCGTCCTCGCACAGTCGTTGGTCGATGGCGACCAGTGCGTCGACCCGCTTCGCCAGCGGCTCGACAGTTTGAACACACCTCACATAGGGGCTCGAACACACCAGTTTGGGGTCGAGTTTGGCGAGTCGTTTCGACACCAATTCGGCCTGCTTCCAACCCTTCTTGCTGAGTGGGCGATCGATGTCGTCGCCCTTCCACAGGCGCCGTTCACCCGCCTTCGCGTGACGGACGAGGTAGAGCTGCGACATAGCGTTCAGATCAGGTGGTGACTTCACCGGTGAGGCGTTGGTGGCGAGCGGTGAGCGCCCTGGCGAAAGTGATGAAGACCGCGGCGGAGATGACCGTGATCACCGCCGTCGCGATCACGAGGCCCTGATCGCCGGAGATCTGCTTGGCGATCTCCTCGTCGGAACCGCCCAGTCCAGACAGCACGCTGTCGGATTGGGCGAACATCAGCGCGATCGGCACCACACTGTAGACCGCGAACCAGGCCCCGATCAGAGGGGAGGCGGGACGTGATTTCCAGTCGCCACCGACGGGCACCTCGGGATCTGAAGCTCGCCACAACTCGCGGTACATCAAGGTTGGAATGATGTACAACAGCGGCGGCAGAAACCATCCACCGATCGCCCAGCCGGGGCTCCACGTGGCGCCTCGGTGCAGCGCCCGATGGTTGGCCGCAAGGCGGAACATCCAGATCATCACCAGCACCATTGAGGCAATCACGATGGCACCCTGCACGAATGTCAGCAAGAGATAGGGCGCAATCGATTGGATGAAGTCATCGGAGCTGGTGGCGCCACCGAGGAATGCGTCGGCCTCATCGCTGACCGTCTGGCTGACGGCCACGGTCAAGACGCCGAACAAGGCGGCGAGCCCGACCAGGATCACCGCCGCCCGGCCGGCACCGCCGACACGCTTGAGCGGCAGCGTTGCAATCGGCGGCGCCGCGTACCCGGCGTAACCAGCTGGTGCGATCAGATTGGGCGGAGGCGGCGGAGGAGTGGGGCTGCCGTCACGAGGGGGTGGCGGCGGGAGATTTGTCACTACCTGGACGGTATCTGCATCGGGGTCTGAGGCGGACACTCGGTGACCGCCAGATTAGGCGTTGACTCAGGCCCAGCCGAGTTCGTGGAGGCGTTCGTCGTCGATGCCGGCGGCGTGGGCGACCTCGTGGATCACCGTGACGTACACCTCCGCGATCAGCTCGTCGAGGTCGCTGCAGATCTCGCACAGTGGGTGCCGAAAGATCGAGATCTGATCGGGGAGCTCGTCGCCCCAGCGTTCGGTGTGAGGTGTGCCCTCATACAGACCCAGGAGTTCGGGCTCGTCGGGATGTCGGTCGTGTACGTGCACGACAACGTTGTCGAGTACCGGCAGCAGCTCGGCGGGCAAGTCGTCGAGGGCGTTGGCGACCAGCTGGTCGAACTTGTATCGCGGCACGATCTCCACGGCGATCGCCCCGGCACGCCTCGAGTATCAGATGATCTTCAGCTGCGGGCTGAAGATCTTCTTCGGCTTCAGGTCGACGGCGATCGTGGTGGCGATCGTATGGAACAGCCGGGCCGCCTCGCTTTCGGGATCGACGGCAGTGATCGGGTGTCCGTCATCGCCGCCTTCGCGCAGCGCCGGCACCAGTGGGAGTTGGCCGAGCAGCGGCACGCCGAGTTCGTCGGCCAGCTCTTGGCCGCCGCCAGACCCGAAGATCTCGTAGCGTTTGCCGTCGTCGCCGGTGAACCAGGACATGTTCTCGATGATGCCCTTCACCGGCAGGTTGACCTTTTCGGCCATCGCCGCCGACATTCGGGCGACCTTTTGGGCCGCCGGCTGTGGCGTAGTTATGACGTACACCTCGCCGCGCGGCAGGTACTGGCTGAGGCTGAGGGCGATATCGCCGGTGCCGGGCGGCATGTCGATCAGCAGAAAGTCGGGCTCGTCCCAGAACACATCGGTGAGGAACTGTTCGAGCGCCTTGTGCAGCATCGGGCCACGCCAGATCACGGCCTCGCCAGGGGGAGCGAAGAAGCCCATCGAGATACAACGCACGCCCCACTGCTCAGGCGGGATCAGCATCTCGTCGATCACGGTTGGCGGGCGATCGGTGCCGAGCATTCGTGGTATCGAGAAGCCATAGATATCGGCATCGACGATGCCGACCGAGTAGCCCTGCTGGGCGAGTGCGACGGCCAGGTTGGTCGTAACGCTCGACTTGCCGACACCGCCTTTACCCGACGAGATCAGTAGTGGCCGCGTCTTCGAGCCAGCCTGGGCGAACGGAATCGTTCGCCCTTCGGCATGACCGTGAGCCTGTTGCGAACCGGCGCTGGCGCCGGCGTCGCCGTGCAGAACCTTGCGGAGGTCTTGGCGCTCCTGATCGGTCATCACCGTGAATTCGAGGTTCACGGCTTTGACGCCGTCGAGGTGGCCGATTGCCCCGGAAACCCGATTTTGGATCTCGTTGCGCAGCGGGCATCCGGCGATCGTGAGCGCCACCAGGATTTGAGCGGTACCAGTACTGTCGAGCTCGGCTCGTCGCAGCATGCCGAGATCGACGATCGAGCGGTGCAACTCGGGGTCTTGAACGGGTCGGAGGGCTTCGACGAGTTCATCGTTCGTGACTGCCATTCCACCCATTGTGGCGACGCCGTCCAGGGTTTGCACTACGCGGATAGTAGAATCCCCGATATGGGCACCAGCGCTGCGTTCACGGCCACCGTGTCGGCGATCACCGATGCCTTCGGTGATCCCACTCGGCGCAGCATCTATCTCTATGTTCGCGATCATGCCGACCGGCCCGGTAACGAGTTCGGTGTCACCACGGCGGCGGTTGCCGACGAGGTCGGCGTGCACCCGAACGTCGCCCGCCACCATCTCGACAAGCTGGCTGCCGGCGGGTACCTCGAAGTTCATACCGGCAAGGTGCCGGGTGGCGGGGCGGGGCGTCCGTCAAAGCGCTATCGCGCCGTCGCAGATGCGATCACCGAGTTCCCCGTTCGCAGCGACGACTTGGTGTTGTCGCTGCTCGGGCGGGCACTCACCCGGCTGCCTGCTGCCGACGCCGAGCAGATGGCGGAAGAGGTCGGTGCCGAATATGGGCGGGCGATGGCAGTCGGTCTCAACGGCGACGCTCTCGAGCACGGACACCGTTCAATGCGCTCGGCTATCCAGGCAGTGGCCGACGCGTTGACGGCCCACGGTTTCGCTGCACATGCGGACGGTCGCAACGACCAGCTCCGGATCATCAACAATCACTGTCCGTTCGGCGACGTAGCGATCGAGCATCCCGTCATCTGCGCCGTCGACCGCGGCATGGTTCGCGGCATGCTGGGTGGGCTCACCGACGGCGTGTTGGGCGACGTCACCACCGAATCCAGCCGCGCCGCCGGCGACACGTTCTGCACCACCGCCTTCTGACCGACACCCACGGGGTCTCAGTTCTGCCGGCGCGATGAGGACGCAGGGTGTCGTTATCGCGCCAGCTGTTGTCGAGGTGGGCGAGGGCGCTGAGTTCTGCTGGCGCGATGGGGACGCAGGGTGTCGTTATCGCGCCAGCTGTTGTCGAGGTGGGCGAGGGCGAGGGGCTACTTGGGGGGCGGGGTGGGGTGCGCACCCTGGTGATCGGGAAGCCAGCGGATGATCAGGAGGCCGGCCAAGGCCGTTGCAGCGACGATCACGAACAGCCCCCGTGTCGGATCGTCTCCGTCCGAGAGCAGGCCGACCACCGCGAATGCTGCGATCGAGATGCTCGCCGAACCGAACCCTCGCACGCTCGTCACCGTGGCCCTGGTGGCGGACGGGATCCGCTCCTGCATCCGGGCGTCGGTTGCGATCCACGAGGACTGCAGGCCGGCGTAACCAAGGGCGATCAGCGCCAGCGGCCACACTCCGTCCAGAAGGAGGGCGGCCGACATCACGCCCGACCCGATGACCACCATCGCGCCGAGTCGTCGGCCGGCCAGGCCCGGGCGGCGTGCCGAGAGTTCGCCACCGCCCAGCAACCCGGCCCACACGATGAACACGATGATCGGAGCGCTCGAGTCGGTTCCGCCACGCTCGCGGGTCAGGATCGGGATGTACTCGTCGATCAGGAACAGGCCCTCCAACATGGCACCGACGATGATCAGTTTGGCGACGAGTGGCACCCGGCGGGCCTGGCCCACACCCTGGCGGAGCGTGGCCCACCACGCCGCATACGACCAGGACTGGTCAGGGTCGCCGCCGATCGTGACCCACCGCACGTCGGGCATCGTGGCGACCAGTGTGATCGACCCGGCGTGGGCGGCAACCGTGATCCAGCCGAGCGTCGTCAGCGCCACGTCGAGTTGCAGCAGGCCGGCCCCCAACATCGTGCCGAGGGCGACGCCGAGATGGCTGAACTGGCTGACTCTGGCCATCACCTTCGGATAGTGACGCTCGTCGCCGATCGCCGTCAGCTCGTCGTGGATCATCGCCTCCCACGCTCCGCTCGCCAACGCGCTGTGGACGGCCCACAGGGATGCACCGATCAGCGCCCCGGCGAAGGTCGGCCAGACAAGCCAGATGCTGATGCCGACGGCTCGAATCAGGAACGCCGCGGCCAGAAGGAATCGGCGGTCGACCCGATCTGCGAGGGCGCCACTCGGGATCTCCAACAGCAGGGCGACCAACGCCCACACCAGGAACATCGTCGACAACTGCGATGTCGAGACACCGTTGTCGTTCAGCCACAGGGTGTAGACGGCATACACGGGTCCGAACTCGTCGACGAAGGCCAATCCGTACAGCCGTCGCCGCAGGCTGCTGCTCTCGACCTCTGCCACCGGGCCATTGTGGTGGCAGGATTGGCTCCATGTCGCAACCGGGGATCATCCATCGTGCTCGGCGGGTCGTCACGCTCGATCACGCCGTACCGACCGCAGAAGCGGTGGCGGTTCGCGATGGCGTGATCCTGGGAGTCGGCAGCGTCGAGCAGATGCGTGCCGCCTGGGGGCCGCTCCCCGTCGACGACACGTTCGCCGACTCGGTCCTCCTGCCCGGTTTCGTCGAGGCCCATTCGCATTCGCTGGAGGGAGCGATCTGGGCATGGGAGTACGCCGGGTACTTCCCACGCCTGGGGCCTGACGGTGAACTGCGCAAGGGCTGCCAGACCTTCGACGAGTTGATCGACCTGCTGCGTCGACTCGATGCCGAGCTCGACGATCCGACCGAGTCGCTGACCGTGTGGGGATTCGATCCGATCTACTTCCCGGGCGAGCGGCTCGCTGCCCATCACCTCGACGTCGTTTCGGAAACTCGACCGATCTGTGTGATCCACGCCAGCTTGCACCTGATCACGGTCAACACGGCGTTGATGGAACGTGAAGGGTTCGCCGACGGGTGCGATGTCGAGGGCGTGCCGGTCGGGGGCGACGGGCGACCGATCGGCGAGCTGCAGGAGCCGCCGGCGATGTCGCTGGCTCGCCGCGAGATGCTGGCGTTGTGGGAGGTGCTCGCCGACCCCGCTTCGCTGCGCCGATTCGCCGACATGGCCCGGGTGGTCGGCTGCACCACGGTGACCGAACTGGGTGCGACGCGACTGAGCACCGACGACGAACTCGCCCTGTGGACCGACGCCGCAGCAGTCGACGGTTTTCCGGCACGGCTGGTTGCGCTCCTCAACCCGGCCCGCGGCCAACCGGGAACACCCGACGAAATCGCCCAGCACACGGTCGCGATCCGAGCCCGATCAACGCCGAGGGCCAGGTTCGGAGTGGTGAAGATGGTGCTCGACGGGTCGATCCAGGGCTTCACGGCGCGTCTCAACGCGCCTGGCTACCTGCCGCATCCCGATGGCACGCAACGTCCGAACGGGATCTGGCTGATCGAGCCCGAGCAGTTCTCCGCCTGGTTCGATGCCTTCCATCGCCACCACGTGACGGTGCACACCCACGTCAATGGCGATCAGGCGGTCGATCTGCTGCTCGACACGGCCGAGGCGGCGATCGCATCCCACAGCTGGCTCGACCACCGCCACACCGCTCAGCACACCCAACTCACGACCGCCGCCCAGTACCGGCGGATGGCGCGGTTGGGGATGAACGCCAACATCTTCTCGAATCACATCTTCTACTGGGGTGACCAGCACCGTTCGATCACGGTCGGACCCGATCGGGCGGCCCGCATGGATGCCTGTTCCACCGCTGATCGAGAGGGCGTGCGATACAGCGTGCACTCCGACGCCTCGGTCACGCCGCTCGGCAGCCTGCACACGATGTGGTGTGCCGTGAACCGTGTCACCGCCTCGGGCGATGTGCTCGGCCCCGACGAGCGGATCTCGGTCGACCGGGCGCTGCGAGCCGTCACCGTCGACGCCGCCCACCAGCTGCGAATGGACCACGAGATCGGCACGATCGAGGCCGGCAAGCTGGCCGACTTCGTGGCGCTCGGCGAGGATCCGTACGACGTCGACCCGATCGCCCTCAAGGACATCGAGGTCCGTGGCACCGTGGTCGGCGGCGAGATCACCGGACCTCCGGCGTGACCCCCTCCGGTGGGTTGTGGAACGGCCATCGGGTGCCGTTCACGCTGCTCGGCGGCTACCTCGGGGCCGGTAAGACCACGGTCGTCAATCACGTCGTTCGCAACCCCCTCGGACGACGGCTGGTGGCGTTGGTGAACGACGTCGCTGCGATCAATGTCGATGCCGCGCTGATCGCCGACCACGTCGGTACCACCCTGTCGCTGACCAACGGCTGCGTGTGCTGCGCGATCGCCGACGACTTCGCCCAGACGCTCGAGCAGATCCGCGCCATGCCGGAGCCGCCGGACCACGTGCTGATGGAGCTCAGCGGGGTGGGGGAGCCTGCCAGGGTCGCTCCGTGGGCGAACACCGCCGGCTTCCGACTGGACGGCATCGTGGTGGTCGCCGACACCGACCAGATCGTCGAGCTTGCCGATCGCGACTACATCGGCGACACGATCGCCGCCCAACTCGCGTCCGCCGACCTCGTGCTGTCGACAAAGGCCGATCTCGCTGCCGATGGCGGTGCCGCCGCCCGATCGCTGATCCGGTCTATCACGACGGCCCCGATCATCGAGGTGATCAACGGTGTGATCGACGCCGACGTCGTGCTCGGACTCGATCCACCACGAACGGATCCCTCACGAACGGTCCTCCCACGGATGGTGCCAGGCACGAACCGTCATCGCGCGGCGCCGGTCGGGCGGTACGAGACGTCGATCGTCGACGTCGGCGCTGCGACCCTCGCCGAACTCGAGCACCTGCTCGTCGGGCTGCCCACCGACGTGATCCGGGCCAAAGGCCTGGTGCAGTGCTCCGATCAGGTCGTGCCGATCGAGGCGCACGCCGTCGGCCGCCGCCGTGCCGTCAGGCGGCGCGGCGACCTCGACCTGTCGCGAGCCGACAACAGGCTCGTCGTCATCCGCCTCGCGTAGCAAGCGCCGGCGCCGAACCAGGGTGGTCGCGCCTCAGTCCCAGATGGCTTGGCGCGTGTCGAGGTCGAAGAAGTGCAGGTTCTCGGTCGACACGGCGATCTTGGCGGTCTCCCCGGTACGCACCTGCGATCGGGGGCCGAACCGCCCGACGGCGGCGGGGCTGACACTGATGTCCTGCTTGGCGGCATCGGGGTCGCCGGACTCGACGAAGGGAGCGTCCAACGTGAAGTGCGCCATGATCTCCGAGCCGAGCGACTCGAGCAGCGTCACCGGTGCATCGAGGGTGCGATCGTGCGGGTGGTCGGGGGCGAGGTCGGCGTCCTCGAAGTCCTCCGGCCGAACACCGATCGCAACGCGCGCACCGTTGTAGCCGGCGAGTGCCGGGCGGGCTGCGAGCGACTCGGGGGCGAGAGCGAGTGTCTGGGAGCCGATCGTGACACTGCCCGATCCCTCCCCGAACGTGATCGTCGACTCGTACAGGTTCATCGAGGGTGATCCGATGAACGCCGCCACGAAGATGTTGTTCGGGCGGTCGTACAGGTTCTGGGGTGTGTCGACCTGCTGGAGATAGCCGTCCTTGATCACGGCCACACGGTCGCCCATGGTCATCGCCTCGACCTGATCGTGGGTGACATACAGCGTCGTGACGCCGAGGTCGCGTTGGATGCCGGCGATCTCGGCCCGCATCTGGACACGCAGCTTGGCGTCGAGGTTCGAGAGCGGTTCGTCCATCAAGAAGGCAGCCGGCTGGCGCACGATCGCCCGGCCCATCGCCACCCGCTGACGCTGACCGCCCGACAGCTGACCGGGCTTGCGATCCAGGTTGCTCGTCAACTCGAGGATCTCGGCGGCCTTGCGGACCCGCTCGTCGATCTCGTCCTTGGGGACCTTCGCCAGCTTCAGGGCGAACCCGATGTTGTCGTACACCGACATGTGCGGATACAGGGCGTAGTTCTGGAACACCATCGCGATGTCGCGGTCCTTGGGCTCGACATCGTTCACCAGCCGGTCGCCGATCCGCATCTCGCCGCTCGTGATCGTTTCCAGTCCGGCGACCATCCGCAACGCGGTGGACTTGCCGCAGCCGGACGGTCCGACCAGCACCAGGAATTCACTGTCCTCGATCACGAGGCTCAGGTCGTGAATGGCGTGGAAGCCGTTTTCGTAGATCTTGTTGACGTTGTCGAGTACGACGGTTGCCATGGCGACTCCTCGAGTACGAAGCTGTGGCCGAACTGGCGAACGGCGGCGGGTTTGCGACCATGGTAGACGGCCCGACGGCTGTGCACCACAAGCCGGCGACCGAGTCGGCTACGACGCCGTGATGTGCAGGATCATCGCCGATTCCGGGTGCAGCGCCGGCAGTTGCATCCCGACCCGCTCCAACTCGACGCCGGTCATCGTGACGCCCTCCGCCATCCAGGCCGGCAGCGTGCGGTTCGGTCCGGGCCCTTCGCCTGGCAGCGCGAGGTGTTCGACCCGGTACCGGCGGTTCGGATCGAGCCCGGGCAGCCGCAGTGGCGGAGGAGTCAGGCTGAGGGCGGTCGCCAAGACGGCGAAGCTGATCAGCGCTTCGGAACGATCGGTGGCGTACACGCCGTGGGCGCAGTAGGCGTCGTCGGTGTCGAACCGCACCGCATCGCCGCCGTGCAACAAGGGACGGAACCGACGGTGCAGGGCGATCGATTCGCCGAGCAGACCGAGTTCGGGTTCGGTCAGCGACAGCAGGTTCCACTCGACACCGAGGTGCCCGAACATGGCAGTGGCCGCTCGGAACGCGAGCCGGTGGCTGCGACCCGTGGTGTGCGAGCGGGGTGGGCCGATGTGGGCGCCCATCAGTTCCGGAGGGATCAGCATCGAGGCCCCGCGCTGGATCGTCTGGCGCTCGAGTGCATCGTTGCAGTCGCTGGTCCACACCCGCTCGGTGCGTTGCAGGATCGCATGATCGATGCGCGCCCCGCCGGACGAACAGCTCTCGATCTCGACGCCCGGATGGCGCCCTCGCAGCTCGTCGAGCAGGCGGTACAGCGCCAACGTCTGGGCGTGCGTTCCCGCCGCCCCGGTGTGACCGCTGCCCCCGATGTGATCGCGGTTCATGTCCCACTTCAGGTACGAGATGTCGTGGTCGCTCAACAACGCGTCGAGTTGCCCGAGCACGTGCTCGAACGCGGCCGGTCGGGCGAGGTCGAGCACGAGTTGGTGGCGCGCCAACACGGGCTCGTACCCGTCGGTGACGAGTGCCCACTCCGGGTGGGCTCGGTACAGGTCGCTGTCCGGGTTGACCATCTCCGGTTCGACCCAGATCCCGAACTGCATGCCGAGCGCAGTGACGTGTTCGATCAGCGGACCCAGCCCGTCGGGATGAGCGTCCGGCGAGACCCACCAGTCTCCGAGCCCGCTGGTGTCGTTGCGGCGGCTCCCGAACCAGCCGTCGTCGAGGACGAACCGCTCGATGCCGACCTGAGCCGCACGATCGGCGAGCCGGCACAAGGTGTCGAAGTCATGATCGAAGTAGACCGCCTCCCACGTGTTGACGGGTACGGGCCGAGGTGACGTCGGA
>CALFRK010000159.1 GCA_937919625.1 uncultured Ilumatobacter sp. | reverse complement strand
CAACAACCCCACCAAACTCCATACCCCCATCATGACCAAGGGGTACAACAGAGTTAGGAACACCGGCCGGCGCCACGTTGCGTCAGACACAACGTGGCTCCGGGGTCACAACAGCAGCAGGCCCGGTGCCGATCAACCCCGTGTGCTCGCCTCGTAACCAACGTCCTAGTTCCGCAACCGTAAACGTTTGCCCTGTCCCGCTGGCCAGCTTCGCGGCCAACCTGACTCGGCGCCAACACCCCAAACGTTCACGGTCACGGCACCAGATCATTCGCAACACCTGGGATAGCCGAATCGATCACTCGACCAAAACGATCGATCCGTCAAGCCGGGAAGATCTCACCAGATGATCGAATCAGTTGACTCACGAACTCGGCGATTGCCGCCACGACTTCGGTGCGGGCCTCGGTATGCGGCGAGTGGCCGACGCCATCCAGCACCCGCCGCTCGAACCGGCCGGACACTCCCGCCGCGATCGCATCGAGTTGGGCGATCGTGCCGTACTGATCGTCGAGCCCTTGGATCGCCAGTATCGGAGCGGTGATCCGCGGGAGGCGGTCTTCGATGTTCCACGTGCGGAACTCGTCGCTCAACCACACGTCGTTCCAGCCTCGGAACGTCGCCACCGGATCTCGGTGATAACGGCTCATCCGTTCGGCGATGTCGGTCGACTCGAACACGACACGCGCCTGCTCGATACCGGCGACCGACTCGGGCTCGACAAACACGTGCGGCGCCAGGCACACCAAGCCCTCCACTTGATGTCCGGCCCCGGCATACAGCAGCGCAATCGACGCACCGTCACTGTGACCGACGAGGATTGGCCGTTCAATCCCAAATGCGGCGAGCACAGCGGGCAGAACCACATCGGCTTCGTGATGCATGTACGTGACCGGGCGCGGCATCTGCGCCGGGCCGCTGGCACCGTGCCCGTGTCGGGCGTATGTCAGTACGGGAGCGCCGCCCGAGGAAGCGGCAACCTCGTCTGGTACACCGCGCCAGAGGTCGATCGATCCCAACCCTTCGTGCAAGAACACGAGCGTCGGCAGCGTCGGGTCGCCGGCGACTAACTCGCACTCGACGGGCCCACCGATCACCTGGATCATCTTGCGCTCGACCACCGACGCATGATGTCGCACGACGAGGCAGCCATGCCAACATGGCGCCGATGTCGGATCTGATCGAACGCATAAAAGCCGGCGACTCAGACGCGATCCGCGAGATCTATCGCGAGCATTCCGGTGCCGTGTACCCGGTGGCACGATCGATCGTGCGCGACCCTGACCTGGCCTCTGGCGCCCGCACCCGATGGCAACTTTTGCGAGGCATCGATCAGCGACGGCATCATTGGTGTCAGCGCAGGCACATTCCATCTGCGCGGCAGCGACAAGCCGATCGAACTCTGGGCAGGTGTCGCCGACCGTAGCTTCAACCGGATGTCCGTCATGCTCGAGCCGCTCGACGGCAACGCCGAGTTCTCGGGCGACGCCCAACTGGTCGGCAGCTACGAGCTCGGGGGCGGCTGATAGGGCCACGGCGATGTCGCTTGCGACGACGGCTCGTGCACCACCCTATGATCGGTCTCGAACCGATGAGTTGGAGCTATGGCCGCGCAAGGATCTGATTTGGAGAGCGAGGTACGAAACCTCGTGGAGCGGGTGCTCAATGGCGTGCTCGACGGCGCGTCGTCGGCGACCACGGCCCAGCCGGCTCAGACTCGCCAACAGGCCGCTGGTAACCGTGACGGGTGTATCGCGATCGGCTCCGACCATGGCGGGTTCGGGCTCAAGCAGGCGATCAAGGCCAAGCTGACCGAAGCCGGATGGTCGATCGACGATTGCGGCACCGACAACACCGAAGCGTGCGACTATCCGGTGTTTGCACACGCCGTCGCCCGCCGTGTCGGCACCGGCAAATGTGTCGCCGGGGTCGTGGTCGACGGGGCGGGGATCGGTTCGGCGATGGTGGCCAACAAGATTCCGCACGTGCGCGCAGCGGCCTGTTACGACCTCTCGACGGCGCGCAACAGCCGCGAGCACAACCGCGCCAACGTGCTGACGCTGGGCGCCGGCCTTACCGGTCCCGATCTGGCCTGGCAGATCGTGCAGGAGTTCCTGAACACCCCGTGGGGCGGCGACCGTCACATGCGGCGGGTTGCCCTCATCAGCGAGATCGAAGAATTGTACGTCAGGACCGATGCATGACCGATCAACAATTCGACCGTGACCTCCTGATCGACCTCATCACGAAGGAGGTGCTCGCCACGCTCGCCGCGCAGCTCGACCGTTGCGACACCGCTGAAGGTGTTCGCCACGTCGTGACGAACGGGGCCGATCGTGTCGCATTCCACGGTGACGCCTCACACGTGCCGGTCGATCTTGCGAAGTACATCGACCACACGGCGCTCAAGCCCGAGACCACCGCTGACGACATCGACAAGCTCTGCAGCGAGGCCGCCAAGTACAAATTTGCTTCCGTGTGCGTGAACCCCGCTTGGGTCAAGCGGTGCTCCGCCAACCTGCGCGGTAGTGGCGTGAGGGTCTGCACGGTGATCGGATTCCCGCTCGGCGCCAACACTTCCGAGATCAAGGCACTCGAGGCCCGCAGGGCGATCCGCGACGGTGCCCGCGAGGTCGACATGGTGGTCAACGTCGGGGCGCTCAAGTCTGGCGATCACGCCACGGTGTTGATCGATATCGAGAAGGTTGTCGACTCGGCGCACGAGGCCGGGGCGATCGTGAAGGTGATCCTCGAAACCTCGTTGCTGACCGACGAAGAGAAAGTGATCGCCTCATCGCTGGCCAAGCAGGCCAAGGCCGATTTCGTGAAGACATCGACCGGCTTCAGCGGCGGTGGCGCCACCGTCTACGACGTCGCCTTGATGCGCGAAACCGTTGGCCCCAAGATGGGCGTCAAGGCGTCGGGCGGCGTGCGAACCAAGTCGGATGTCGAAGACATGATCGCTGCCGGGGCAACACGTATCGGAGCGTCGGCAGGCGTACAAATCGTCAGTGGAGATCAAGGAGACCGTGGTGGCGACAAATATTGAAATTCGAACGTTTGCGTTCCTCGACAGCCTGCAACCCCAGTACGCGGCCTTCCTCGGCACCGTGGCTGCGGGGTTTCTTCCGCTCGCCGGCGACGCCTCGTTGTACATCGAGGTTTCCCCTGGCATCGAGATCAACCGGCTCACCGATGTCGCCCTGAAGGCAACCAATGTCAAGCCAGGCATGCAGATCATCGAGCGCTACTTCGGTCTGCTCGAAATCCACTCCCCCGACCAGTCCGAAATCAGGGCTGCGGGTGAGGCGATCCTCCAGTCGCTCGGACTCCACGAGTCAGATCGAATCAAGCCGAAAATTCTGTCGAGCCAGATCATCCGCCGCATCGACGACCACCACGCTCAGCTGATCAACCGCATGCGACATGGCCAGATGATCGTCCCCGGCGAAACCCTTTACGTACTCGAATGTGAGCCGGCGGGATACGCCCCTCTCGCTGCCAACGAGGCAGAAAAGGCGGCCGACATCAATGTCCTCGAAGTTCGCGCAGCCGGGGCCATGGGCCGCGTGTTCCTCGGTGGCGACGAAAAGGACATCGATGTCGGATGGCAAGCGGCGGTCGCCTCACTCGAAGCACTCGACGGTCGCTCGTAGGACCAACCTGCGCGGCATGAGATCACAATCAACACAATCAACAGCAATGAAGGGAGCCAGAAATGGCTGATGCACTCGGCATGATCGAATGCAGGAGTTTCGCAGCGATGGTCGAGGCCGCCGATGCGATGGTCAAGGCGGCCAAGGTCGATCTGGTTTCGTACCAGTCGACTGGCGGCGGCTACGTGACCGCTATCGTGCGCGGCGACGTCGCGGCTGTCAAGGCGGCAATCGACTCGGGCGTTCGCGGGGCGGAGAAGGTCGGCGAGGTCATCTCGAGCCACGTCATCGCCCGCCCACATACCAATATCGACATCGTGCTTCCGCTCGGCCGTTCGGTCGAAGCAGCAGCCGAGTCGAGCTGAGCCCGTGCCAACCCTGATCGGTCTAATCGCGACCGTGAGCGGAATGGCCGAGCCGAAATGCTCGCGGAGGTGAGGCACCGATGCTGTTGGGTCGCGTAACTGGCACCGTTGTAGCCAGTCAGAAGGAACCCCTGATGAACGGGCTCACGATGCTCATCGTGCGCCAGCTCGGCGTCGACAACACCGAGAGCGGCGGCTACGTCGTCGCCGTCGACTCGGTCGGCGCCGGGGTGGGCGAGGTCGTCATGTACGCCTCGGGCAGTTCGGCCCGCCAGACCGCCGTCACCCAGAATCGACCGTGCGATGCCGTCATCATGGCAATTGTCGACACCTGGGAGATCGACGGCGAAACCGTCTACACGAAGTGAGTAGCACGTGCTGAACGACACGGAGATCCAGGCGATCATCGCCCGCGTGCGGACCCGCGTGTCCAGCGCCGAGGGTGCAAACAGCGCCGCCAAAGTATTGCGCGCTACAGACGATCTCGGGGCCGACCAGGCGTTGATGGGTGACGGGATCTACCCCACTATCGATGCCGCAGTCGGTGCCGCAGCGAGGGCGTTCGAGGCCTATCGCCTGATGGGGCTCGAGTCCCGGCGGACGATCGTCGAGGCGATGCGCGCTGCGATGCTGCGCGAGGGCGAGCGCCTGGCATACATGGCGCACGCTGAGACCGGGCTCGGCCGCGCCGAAGACAAGGTTCAGAAGAACCTGATGGTCACCACCAAAACACCGGGTCCAGAGGACCTCGAGCCACAGGCGGTCACCGGCGACGGCGGGATGATGGTCACCGAGTACGCGCCGTACGGCGTGATCGGATCGATCTCCCCCACCACCAACCCGACATCGACGATCATCAACAACAGCATTGCCATGATCGCCGCCGGCAATGCCGTCACGTTCAACGTCCATCCCGGAGCACGGCTGGTGTCCGTCGAAAACATCCAGCTCCTCAACCGTGCGATCGTCGCCGCCGGGGGCCCGCCCGATCTGATCACAGCCGTTCCGAACCCCACCCTCGAATCCGCTCGCGAACTGATGGCGCACCCCGACATTCGTGTGCTGCTGGTCACCGGTGGCCCGGCCGTGGTGCGCGAGGCGCTACGAACCCCCAAAAAGGCGATCACCGCCGGGCCGGGCAACCCACCGGCCGTGGTAGACCAAACCGCCGACATCGAGCAGGCCGGCCGCGACATCGTGCGCGGCGCATCGTTCGACAACAACATCGTGTGCGTCGACGAAAAGACCACGATCGTCGTCGACACCGTCGCTGACGCACTGGTGCGAGCGATGCAGAAGGCCGGGGCGTACAGGCTGAAGGATCACGAGCTGAAACGCCTCGAGCGGGTGATCTTCAACGAGATCGGAGCGCCCAACAAGGCGGGTGCCATCAATCCAGCGTGGATCGGCAAGAACGCAGGCGCGCTGTTGAAAGAGATCGGGGTCGAGGTCGACAACAGTGTGCGACTTCTGGTCGCCGAAGTGCCATCCGACCACTCGCTTGTCTGGACCGAGCAGATGATGCCGGTGATGCCGGTCGTACGGGTCAAAGACGCGGCAGCAGCGATCGACCTGGCCGTGCGTTCCGAGCACGGGTTTCGGCACACGGCATCGATTCACTCGACCAATGTCGACACGATCACCACTATGGCGCGGGCGATGAACTGCTCGATCTTGGTGGCGAACGGTCCGAACTTCGCTGGCCTCGGCCAGGGTGGCGAAGGTTTCACGTCGTTCTCGATCGCCAGCCCCACGGGTGAGGGCCTCACCCGACCACGGACGTTTTCGCGTATCCGACGCGTCACTGTCGTAGGAGCCCTGCGCATTGTCTGACACGCCCAATCGGTTCACCGGTAAGTTTGAGGGCGACTTCGATCCTGCCATCGGCCTACTCGAGTTCGGGTCGATCGTTGCCGGCATCGTCGCCGGAGACGCGATGGCCAAGTCGTCGCCTATCACCTCGCTGTACGCCGGAACCGTGCATCCTGGCCGCTATCTGGTGCTGGTTGGTGGCGACACGGCCGCCGTCGAGATTGCACTCGAGAACGGCGGCAACGACACCGTCGTCGATTCCTTGTTTCTTGCCGACGTGCATCCCTCGGTGATCGCCGCCATCACCACCACCGACCCATCCGGCACCGTGGTCGGCGATGCGGTCGGCATCATCGAAACAGCGACAACCGCCACGGCGATCGTCGCTGCCGATGCGGGTGTGAAGACGGCCTCCGTTTCGCTGCTGGCGTTGCGCCTGGCCGACGATCTCGGCGGCAAGGCGTATTGCCTGTTCGGGGGCACGGTCGCCGATGTCGAGGCTGCAGTCGAAGGTGCAGTCTCGCGGATCGAGTCCGGTGGACAGCTCTTGAACTCCGCCGTGATCGCCCAACTACACGACGATATGCGCGCCAACCTAGATGCCGAGCTGCGATTCAATCGTCAGCTGCGGCGAGGCACAGGAGCAACCTGATGCACCTCGGACGCGTGATCGGCACAGTCGTCGCCACGACGCGCGGTCCAGGGCTCGATGGCATCAAGTTCCTGATTGTGCAACCACTCGACAAGCACCAGAACGACAGTGGTAGCGCTGTCGTCGCCGCCGATGCCGTAGCGATGGCAGGCCCGGGTGAGCTGGTCTACTTCGTTGCGTCTCGCGAGGCGGCCGAAGCGATGCCCGAACGTTTTGTGCCGATCGACCATGCCATCGTCGGTTTGGTGGATCACATCACCCTGGCGGACGACGGCGCATGAAGCTCGCCCGTGTTGCCGGCACAGTGGTCTCCCCTATCAGCCACCCCTTCTACGATGGACAACGCCTCTTGTTATGCGATCTGATCGATCCCGATGGCACGCCGAATGGGTATCTGATCGCCGTCGACGTCGTAAATGCCGGTGTCGGTGAGCACGTGCTGATCTGTGACGAGGGCACGTCGGCACGCCAGATCTACGGAATCTCGACGGGACCGGTTCGTTCGGTGATCGTCGGCATTGTCGACGAGATCTCCTGAACGACCGACCCACCCGCGGAGGACCCCCGCCGGGCTGGCGGTAGCGTCGGACGACGTGAATCAGGTGAAGTCCCGCCTCCAGAACCTCGGTCTCCTCGATCGTGCGTTTGCCAATGTGTCCGACGACGATCTCGCCACGGTGCTCGGTGCCTTGGGTGAGGATCACCGAGAGGCAATCGACGAGCTCGTCGGTGGCGAAGCCGATGCCTCCGGTATTCGGGCGGCGCTTCCCAAAGGGCGCCTCGACGGCACGATGGAGAGCATCGCGTTGGTGCTGACCGATGCTTGTCTGGCCGACTGCATCGAGGCGCTCGGTGACGACGCCGACCGGCCAACCACCGACCAGCTACGCGAGGCCACACCGGCCTTGATCAAAGCGCACGGGCTCGGGATCACACAGCTGATGCTGGCGTCGACGGTGGCCGGCGAAGCGCCTGCCTCGGCGATCATTCGCGACCTTCTCAAAAACGACGACGAGCTCAAGCTGCCACCCGCCACGGATCGGCCGATCAGCCCGATCGTGCAGGGCACCAAGGTCAGCGACGAAGAGCGCGCCGCGATCAAGGCCAAGCGCCAGCAACTGAAGCAGAAGAAGCAGGAAGCTGCCCGCAAGAGCCGCCAGCAGGCCGCCCGGGCCAAGCACCGCTAGTTCCGGCTCGGCAACTGTCGTGGTCGCCCTCGTCGACCTGATACCTGAGCTGCGTCGCCGACTGGAAACGGTCGCCCAGCCCGGCAAAGCGCCCCAGATGAAGGCGTACATGAAGGATAACTTCGAGTACCTCGGCGTCACCGCCCCGGAACGCCAATGGGCGGCCAAGCCGTTCGTGGCCGGCGGACGTGACGCAACGTCTGCGCAACTGTTGGTGGCCGCCGAGGCCTGCTGGGCGCAGCCTGAACGCGAGTTCCAATACGTGGCGGCCGATCTACTCAGCCGTTGGAAGGCCCGACTCGATCCGAACTCGTTGCCGACCGTCGAGCGGCTGGCCCGTACGAAGTCGTGGTGGGACACGGTGGACGTACTCGCCGCCCACGTGGTGGGATCACTAATTGCCAACAATCCGGGTTTGACGGCGACGATCGACGCTTGGATCGACGATCCTGACTTCTGGATCGTCCGCACGGCGATTCTGCACCAGCTCAGATACGGCGCCGACACCGACGCCGAGCGGCTGTTCGGCTACGTCGACCGTAGGTGTGCCGACAAAGAGTTCTTCATCCGCAAAGCATGCGGGTGGGCATTGCGCCAGCACGCCCGGCACGATCCAGACGCGGTGCGGGCGTACGTGCTCGATCGCGGCGAGCTACTGAGCGGCCTGACCCGGCGAGAAGCCCTCAAACACCTCTGACCGTTCTGCGACTAGTGCGCGGCGCGGACTCTGAACTCGTGGTCGAGCAGCCACGCCTTCATGTTCAGGCCACCGGCGAAGCCGGTGAGATGACCGTTGCTGCCGACCACCCGGTGACATGGCACGACGATCGGGATCGGGTTCTTGCCGTTGGCCGCACCGACCGCGCGCGACTTGTTCTTGTCGCCGAGCATCACGGCTTGTTCGCCATAGCTGATCGTCTCGCCGAATGGGATCTTCACGAGCGCGTCCCACGCCTTCTTCTGAAACGGCGTGCCGTCGGGGTCGAGCGGGAGGTCGAAGTCGACACGTTCCCCCGCGAAGTACTCAGCGAGTTGCTCGACCGCTTGATCGAGCACGGCGTGCTCGCCGGCGCTCACGTCGACGAAATCCTCGCCGAGCTTGACATCGACCGGGTTATGAGAGTCGGGGGTGTCTTCATCCCAGCGGATAGCCACGATCGCGGCGTCGTTGGCGACGAGCGTCAACAGTCCGATCGGTGATGACATCGTCGCGCGGAACAAGGGTGGGTGAATCGTCGCCATTGTTGTCTCCTTCACAGTGTGGCCCACAGATGGTGCATGGCGTACGTGCGCCATGGCCGCCACCGGTCTGCGGCGTCCGTGCTGAGGTCGAGGGCGTTTAGGGCGTGGCGTATGCCGAGGTCGGTGTCGAGCAACACGTCAGGATCGCCCAGGCCGCGCATCACGACGTACTGGGCGGTCCAAGGACCGATCCCCTTCAACGCGACGAGTTGTTCGATCACCGCTTCGCGATCGACGCCGGCATCAAGCACGAGTTGCCCACTAACGACCGCCTCGCCGACACGTTGCAGGGTGGCGGCGCGGGCCGTCGGCATCGGGAACACGGCCGGGTCGGCTGCGGCAAGGCGCCGCATCGACGGGAACACGTGAGTGAGCGCCGGGTGAGCGACCGTCAGCGGGTCAGCGATCGCCTCGACGACACGGCCGGTCACAGTCTTGGCGCCGGCGACCGAGACCTGCTGTCCGATGATCGCCCGTACGAGTGTCTCGTAAGGGTCGACGGATCCTGCTGCTCGCATGCCAGGTGTGGCTGCGACGAGCGGGCCGAGATGAAGGTCGGCACCGAGTTGTTCGTCGATCGCCACAGGATCGGCGTCGAGGTCGAGCAGGCGCCGGATTCGTCCGACGGCGGGGGCAAGGTCGCGCCAGTCGGTCAGGTGGAATGTGGCTTGGACATGATCGTCGGCCGGGAGGACGACCACGGTGGCGTGGCCGTTCGGTAGATCGAGTGCACGGTGGTAGGCCGCGCCGTCCCACAGTTCGACGCCTGGGACTGCCCGAGCGCCGATGTGCTCGAACAGCTGACGACCGGCGAATGGACCACGAACTGCCAGCCGAACGGAGACCGCACCAGAATCCGTCGTCGTTCGGCCCTTGTTCAACGTTCGCTGACGGAGTTCGCTCGGCACCGTGGCGAACACCCCGCGGACCGTGTCATTGAACTGGCGCACACTGCCGAACCCTGCGGCGAATGCGATGGCGGTCATCGAAAGATCGGTCGTCTCGATCAGGATCCGCGCCGTCTGGGCACGCTGCGCTCTGGCGAGCGCTAGCGGTCCGGCGCCGAGCTCGTTGGTCAACAACCGGTTGAGGTGGCGAGTGCTGTAGCCGAGGTGTTCGGACAATCCGGCGACGCCCTCACGGTCGACAACACCATCGGCGATCAGACGCATGGACCGCCCGACCAGGTCGCCACGCACGTCCCATTCGGGTGATCCAGGGGCGGCGTCGGGCCGGCACCGCTTGCAGGCTCTGAACCCGAGCTGCTGGGCGGCCGCCGCCGAACGGTGAAACTCGACGTTCCCGCGCTTGGGGGTGACGGCCGGGCAGCTGGGGCGACAGTAGATGCCGGTAGTTCGAACGGCGACGTAGAACCAACCGTCGAATCGGGCGTCGCGACTTTGCGCCGCCCGGTAACACCGGTCGTGGTCGAGAGCAATCGTCGCCGGGTTGGTCACGGAAACCATCATGCCGCATTGCGACCGCAACAACGAGCGGAAATCGGACGGGTGATATGGCGTCTGATTTCCGCTAACCCGCCCGACGGATCGCTTCTGCATCCAACCCGACGCCGCCCGACCCGCTGTGGCACAAGCGAGGTTATGAAGCAAGTCGGGTCCGAGCCTCGGGGTAGGCACCCGCCGCCAATGTCGAGCCCAGGGTGCGCTCGCCGAATCGGAGTTCTCCAGATTCGAACAGTTCATTAACCAGTCGTACGAGGCGTTCATCGCCGGCCGCCCCGCAAGCCACCGTTATGTCTGCGGGTTCAGATACTCCGGGTGTTCGCACAGCGAGGCGGCGATCGCCGACAGTGCATCAGAGAGAGCGGTCGTCTGCGCCTCGTCGAGTGGGTCGAAAATCAGTCGCTGAACATCTTCGGCATGATGTGGGGCGATGGCGGCGAGCCGCGCGTAGCCGACAGCAGTGAGCGTGGCGTTCTTGGCCCGGTGATCGTCTGGGTCATCTGACACCTCGACCTCGCCACCTTCCACCAGCGCCCGCAGGCGGTGGGTCAGGCGGCTCTGTGACAAGTTGGCCGAATCGGCGAGCTCGCTGAGTCGCAGTGTCCGCCCAGGTGCGGCGGACAGCTGGACGAAGATGTGATAGTGGACACCGAGCAGGCCGTGCGCCCTCAACGACCGCTCGATTTGCGGGAGCGCCCGATTGGCGATCACCAGCAGCCCACGCCATGCCACGTTTTGCTCGGCGTCGAGCCATCTCGGATTAGTCACAAATTCCACACTACTGGTTGACGCGTCAAACATTCCCCGATAACTTGACGCTTCAATCAGTTAGTTGCGATCGCAACTCTTTGGAGGACTCGCCATGGACACCGCCACCACCCAGACAACCACCCCCACCCAGACAACCTCCCCCACCACGACCCCCGCCGGCCGATCTCGACCTTTGTCCCGGATCATTCCGGCGACGAGCGCGATCGAAGGCGGCGGCTTCGAGGTGTATCGCCCGTTTCCCACCTCGGCCCTCGATTGGCTCGATCCGTTCCTGCTGCTCGACGAGATGGCTCCGAATTATTCCGAGCCCGGCCGAGTGGTCGGGGCTCCTGCACACCCGCACCGCGGGTTCGAAACGGTGACCTATGTAATCCAAGGTGAAGTCGAGCACCGCGATTCGGCAGGCAACCACGGCGTGGTCGGTTCTGGCGACGTGCAATGGATGACCGCCGGCGACGGCATCATTCACTCGGAGATGCCGAGCGCCCGCCTCCAGACCGAGGGCGGCGTCTTGCACGGCCTCCAACTGTGGGTCAACCTCCCCGCGGCACTGCGTAGAACGGCACCTACCTATCAGGCGCTCCCTTCCGACCACCTCGCCTCGGCCAGCGGCGACGGCTGGACCGCAGAGGTCGTCGCCGGTTCGATGTTCGGAGTTCAGGGCCCTGCCGACACCCACACGCCGATCGGCTACGCGCTCCTCACGATCCAGCCAGGGACGACCCTACAGATCCCGACGATCGACGGGCATACCGCCGCTGTCTACGCCTTCGGCGGAGTCGGAACCGTCGGCACCGAGGGCCATACGCTAGATACGAATCATCTTGCGATCTTCGAGCGCACAGCGGGCGACATCGTGCTCGGCGCACATGCCGACTCGCACATTGCGCTCGACTGTCTGGTGCTGACCGGCGAACCGATCGACGAGCCGATCGCCAGATACGGCCCGTTCGTCATGAACACGGCGGCCGAGATCAACCAAGCAATCGCTGATTTCAACGCCGGGCGGATGGGCTCGATCCCCGCCACCGGCACCGTCTGACTCCCCATCTACCCAACCCCCCACCCAGAAAGTGAACAACAAACCATGAAGATCCTCGCCTTTGCTGCGACCAGCAGTAAGCACTCCATCAACAAGCAACTCGTCGGCTACGCGACCCGAATCCTCGAAAACCACCACGGTCCCGATGTGACAGTGGAAACGATCGACCTCCACGACTACGAGATGCCGATCTACAGCGTCGACCGCCAGAACGAAAGCGGCATTCCCCAGGCTGCGCACGACTTCTTCGGCGCGATCGGGGAGGCCGACGCGGTGCTGATCTCGTTCGCTGAGCACAACGGCTTCTATACCGCTGCCTACAAGAACATCTTCGACTGGGCCTCCCGCATCGACATGCGGGTGTACCAAGACAAGCCGACTGTAATGCTGTCGACATCGCCAGGGCCCGGCGGCGGCGCAAACGCTTTGCGAGCGGCCGTCGGTTCGGCCCCGTTTTTCGGCAACGACCTCAGCGGCAGCCTGGCGATCCCGAGCTTCCACGACAACTTCGACACGGCCACCGGCACCCTGACCGACCCCGTCCTCGACGCCCAACTCCGGTCGTCACTCGCCTCACTGACCACACTCAGCGAACGAGCAAACGCATAAGTTCACACACCGCCACCAGAGCACGAGCACTGCCGGCGAGCAGGTAAATGATCGACCCTTCACACACGACGATCAGGGTGACCGCCAGAAAGATGGGCATGTCAAACGTGCCCGCAACCTTGACGGTGTCGGCGGGCACGATCGAGATCGATGCCGACACGCCCCACCATCATGTTTCATGCCGGCAAGGTCGCGGCTACTTCGGATCGCGGTTACGTGGCAGCGAGCTCGATCACGGCGAAATGCCAGGCGCTACCCGGGCGGCAAGCAGTACGTCGACAACGAGCGGCGAGCGGGCGATCAGCCCTTTCGTGTGACGTTGACCTCGGTCGGATTGGCCAGCATGTCGAACACTGCCGAGTACTTGGCTCCGGCCGCCATAAGGGCGTCTTTCTGGTCGTCATCACAGTCGGCGTCGATATCGAACTCGATGTCGACATTGCTGAAACCCTTGCGTACGTCGGGGTCGATACCCAGAACGCCGCGCACATCGATGTCGGCACTCACCGTCGAAGAAACCTTGTTCAGCTGGATGTTGCGGGCCGCTGCTCCGGTCGCGATGCCGGCGGTGATGCAGGCAGCCAACGCGTGCAGAACGTACTCCTGTGGGGTAGGACCGTGACCGTGCCCAAGGGTGGGGTGGTCGGCCTTGTAGTCGAACTCGCTCACGTGGGTCTGGTCGGCACCCATGCCGAACCACTCGTAGATCGTCGATCTGCTCGCTGTGCCACCGACCCATTCGTTCTTCGCCGAGAATCGGAACTGAGCGAGGTCGCCATTGTCCTTCATCTTGGCGATCGCCCCGAACATCTTGTCGCACGGCACGCCATTGATCTCTTCAGCCATCAGGTTCCTCCTTGGATGATCGACCGACAGTATCAAGTCTGCGTGAACGGCATCGACGTGGCGGGCGCGCCCTCTTTCGTGCTGACCACCTATCATGGCCGCCACAGCCGAGAGGGGGCACGCCATGTCGTGGGAGATGGTCGATGAAGGATGGGGGCGCCGCGCCGTCGAGTTCGCTACGTTGAGCGAGCCGTCAAACTGCCGCGAATACGTGGCCGTGCACCATCGGGTCGGAGTCACAACGGGCGAGCAACTGCTCGACGTCGCCTGCGGCTCGGGGCTGGCGCTCGAGCTGGCAAGGGCGAGAGGCGCGACGTGCGCCGGCATCGACGCCTCGCAACGCTTGGTGGCGGTGGCACAAGATCGCAACCCGAACTGCGACATTCGGGTCGGCGACATGGAGAACCTGCCGTGGGATCGCGAGACGTTCGACGTCGTCACCAGTTTCCGTGGCATCTGGGGCACGACACCGGCGGCCGTTGACGAAGCTCACCGAGTCCTCGTTTCGGGTGGGCGGCTCGCAATCACCGTGTGGGGCAACGTCGGCAAGTCCCCGGGCGCCTGGATGATGTCACCGTTTCGTTGGGCGACCGAGGAAAAAGTGCAGCATCAGGCCGACATGGTGGGCCTTGGGTTTCCCGGGGTAGGCGAGGCGTTCCTCGACGAGCGCGGCTTCGACGTCGCCGAGCGGTTCGAGATTTCGTCCGTGTTCGAGTATCCCGACCCGCAGACGTACGCCCGCGGCATGGCGGCCACAGGCCCCGCCTACGAAGCGATCCAGAGCATCGGCGAACAAGAGTTCATCGACCGGGCGACCGAGCTGGCCGCCACACGTGTACGCGATGGCCTCCCGCTCCGTGGCCAGATTCAGCTGTTCGGGTACATCGGCACCAAGCGCTGATCAGACTCCGGCGAGGTAGTCGACCAAATGGTCGGCAAGCTCGCTCGTGTCATCGGCGGCGCCGTGCACAAAGCTCGATTTGCGGCGCCGGAGAAAGCTGGATCCAAGGAAATACACGCCGGGTGCATCGACCACACCACCGTCGTGGCGGAGAGCACCGGCGGGATCGAACACCGGCAGGTCGACCCACGAGAGGTCAGGACGGAATCCGGTTGCCCAGACGACCGTCTCGATCTCACCGCCGTTGAGGTCGAGGGTCAGCGGCGTGCCTTTCGTGACCCTGGTCGCCTCGTACCGCTCTTGAGGGCCGACCTCGCCGTGCATGGCGTGTTCGGCGATCCACGTGTCGATGTCATCGAGCAGGCGGACCAGCTTTTGATCGGCCAGAGCACAATGGTTGCGTAGACCGCCCGAGAACAGGGCCACCCCGTCGCGGATCGCGCCGAGTCGGCCGCGCAGCCGAACACCGGCGTCGGTGAGTCGATTCAAGTCCAGGGTGCGACGCTCTGGTGTGCCGATCAATTGGGGCGAGGCCACCTTTCGAGCCTTCAGGATCTCCTCGACATCCTGGTAGTGCTCGTCGAGTCGTCCGATCGCCTTCATCCAATGCTGGATGTCGCGCTGCCGGTAGGTGCGAGGCATCCGAACATGCTCGCCGACCGACAGCGTGACCTGTCGCCCTGATGCCTGAATCTCCTCCGCCAGCTGCAATCCCGTCGCGGCAGCGCCGACAACCAGAACTCCGCCGTCTCGGAGCTGATCCGGATTTCTGTATTCGAGCGGGTTCACCTGCTCGATTTCGGGCGGCACCGACGTCGCGAACTGCGGGATGCTGGGAAGATTGCAGGCCCCCCCGGCCAAAACCACACACCGGCAGCGCCACGTGCCTTGATCGGTCACGACCTCGTAGTCGTCGTGCGCAGCACGGACGGCAGTGACCGTTGTCCCGGCCATTACCGGAGCATCGATCGCACCCGCATAACGGTCGATGAACTCGACGATCTGTTCGCGGGTCATAAAGCCGTCGGGGTCGTCGCCGTCGTAGGCCTGGCTCGGCAACTGGGTCTGCCAGTTCGGTGTCAGCAACGTGAACGAGTCCCAGCGCTGGGTCCGCCACGAGTTCGCCACCTCACCACGTTCCAATACAACGTGGTCGACGGCCCGATCCGACAGGCGCTTGCTCATCGCCAGCCCGCTGTGCCCGCCGCCTACCACCACGACCGTTGTACGACGTTTTGAAGTCATCGCAGGCATCCTTCCAGATCACTCGACCCCGATGCCCGGTTTGGGCAACACCAAAGACGACGACGCGTTCTGAAGGTCATTGCGGGTCCCGAGCCCCCGTGTGCGAGGTGCTCGGTGACGATCGCATCCAGCCCGACGAGCGGATTCTGGATGTCGGCGAGAATCGGGAAGTCATGAACGCGCGGTAGGTGCTTAAGATGCCCCGATGCCGACCGGACGATCACTCGTGAGCACCTGTGCCGCGCGTGTCGCATTGGCCGGCAATCCATCCGACGGATACGGCGGAGCCGTCGTCGCGATACCGGTCCACGACCTCGCGGCGATGGCCTCGGTCACCGAGTCCGACCGGTTCGCCGTGCACACGTCGAATGCCGATCTGCGACGCCTCTTGACAGCGACCGCCGATGCGTTCGCTGCCCAGTTCGAACTACCTTCGGTCACGTTGTCGGCGTCAACGTCGATTCCTCGTTCGGTCGGGCTGGCCGGTTCGAGCGCGCTCGTGATCGCTACGTTGCGAGCACTGGCGGCCTGGACCAATCACCGTTGGGACCCGATCGATCTCGCCGAGTTGGCACTGTCGGTCGAGCGCGATCGGCTCGACATTGCTGCCGGGTTGCAGGATCGCCTGGTCCAAGCCGTTGGCAGGCCCATCTCGATGACGTTCGAACCCGTTGGGTACCACGAGCTTTCGGTGCCAGACGGGATGACCCTGTTTGTCGCCTGGAACCCACACGGTTCCGAGCCGAGCGACACGGTTCACCGCTCACTGCAACGCCGGTTCAATGGCGACGACCCACCCGTCAAGCAGGCGATGGTCGACCTCGCTGTACAAGCTGCTCGCGCCCGGCGGGCGATCGAGGTCGGCGACCATCTACTGCTCAGCGAGGCAATCGACCGTTCGTTCGACATCCGCGCCTCGATCATCGAGATCGACGCCACACAACGGCTGCTGGTCGACCTCGGACGAGCCGAGCGGGCTGCAGTGAACTCGGCCGGCTCGGGTGGATCAATCGTTGGGCTCGCACGCCGCCCTACCGACATCCGGGCGCTGCGATCAAGCTACGCCAAGAACGGCTTCGAGTTTTTAGAACTCGACTAGCGCGCCACGTCGAGTCAGACACAACGTGGCGAGTTACTTGCGGGCGTTGAGGATTCGGGTCACAAGTTTGCCGTCGGCTTGGCCGCGGCTGGCCTTCATAATGTGACCGACCAGGGCACCCATCGCCTTGTTCTCACCGGCACGGAACTTTTCCCAGGCGTCGGGCTGAGCGGCGATCGCTTCGTCAACCATCGTTTCTAGTTCGGACGTGTCCATCGCTTCGAAACCCTTGGCTGCAGCTATCGCGGCTGCGTCTCCGCCGCCTTGCTCGATCAGCTCGGCCACCACTGTCTTGGCTTGTGTAGCGGTGAGTTTGCCCTCGACCTCGAGCCGCGTCAGTCCCGCCAGATCAGCGGCCGGAAGAGCCGGTTCGGCGCCAAGCTCGGCGAACGCTTCTTTGAGGTGGACGACAGCTCGACCGATGTCACCGCCGGCATCGTGCACGGCGAACGCGTAGTCGTCCTGGCCACGGTCGACGATCGAACCGATCGCCTCGCTATCGACGGCGAGACCGGTCGCCTCAGCGAGCCGGGTGCGACGTGCGGCCGGCAACATCGGCAGGCTGGCACGAACTGCGTCGATCCACTCGGCCGATGGCATGACCGGCACCAGGTCGGGCTCGAGAAAGTAGCGGTAGTCGTCGGCGTCTTCCTTGTCGCGCAGCGTGTGGGTACGCCCATCGCCCTCGTCCCAGTGGCGTGTTTGCTGGCGAATCGATTCGCCGGCATCGAGCATCAGGATTTGACGCCTGGCCTCGTATTCGATCGCACGGCCGACCGACCGAACCGAGTTGACGTTCTTGATCTCACAGCGAGTTCCAAGCTCGGCACCAGGGCGACGCACACTGACGTTGGCGTCGACCCGCATTGAACCCTCCTCCATCTTTGCGTCGGAGGCGCCGATCGTCAGCAGGATCGCCCGCAGCTCGTTGACGAAAGAGCGAGCCTGCTCGGGC
This sequence comes from uncultured Ilumatobacter sp., assembly GCA_937919625.1. Classification (GTDB taxonomy): domain Bacteria; phylum Actinomycetota; class Acidimicrobiia; order Acidimicrobiales; family Ilumatobacteraceae; genus Ilumatobacter. The sequence goes on along the minus strand of CALFRK010000159.1, from coordinate 22,237 downwards.
GAACGGATGTCGGGGCGGCTGACGATCTCGACCAATGGCACACCGGCCCGGTTGAGGTCGATCAGCGAGTGTTCGGCGCCGTGCACGCGACCCTCGCCGCCACCGACGTGAGTCGACTTGCCGGCGTCCTGTTCCATATGGGCGCGCTCGATACCGACCCGACTGCCGTCGGGTAGGTCGAGCCAGCCGTCGATGTTGAGCGGGTCTTCGTACTGACTGATCTGATACGACGTCGGCATGTCGGGGTAGAAGTAGTTCTTGCGGGCAAACGTGCACGGTTGGACCGTGCAGTTGAGTGCCAGCCCGATCCGCATCCCCAACTCGACGGCGTACTTGTTGAGCACCGGCAACGCACCCGGAAGGCCGAGCGTGACAGGGTCGATGTTGGTGTTCGGCTCGTCGCCGAATCGGTTGGGTGAAGCCGAGAACAGCTTGGTCTTGGTCGCCAACTCGACATGCACCTCAAGCCCGACGACCAGCTCGTACCCGTCTTGGGTCCACGTCGGCTGGCTCATGTCGCGCCTCCCTGATCGAGACCGGCGGCAGCTCGTTCGAGTTCGGCGGCAACTTGCAGCATCAGGGGCTCGGCCAATGCCGGGGCGAGCACCTGCACGCCGACCGGCAGGCCTTGCCGGCCTGTACCGAAAGGCACGCTCATGCCTGGTTCGCCCGTGAGGTTGGAAGGGATCGTGTACGTATCGCACAGGTACATCGCGAACGGGTCGGCCGTCTTCGAGCCGAACGGAAACGCCACACTCGGCGAAGCCGGGGTCAACAACACGTCGGCCTGTTCGTACGCCTTGGCGAAGTCCTGGGCCATCAGACGCCTGATTCGCAGCGCTTTGCCGTAGTAGGCGTCGTAGTAACCGGCCGACAGGGCATACGTGCCAAGCAGGATTCGGCGCTTGACTTCGTCACCGAAGCCGGCGGCACGGGTAGCGCTATACATGGCGTTCGTGTCGGAAGCATCGACCCGCAGCCCGTAACGCACCCCGTCGTAACGGGCCAGGTTCGACGACGCCTCGGCCGGAGCGATGATGTAATACGCCGTGAGTCCGTAGGTGAAGGCCGGTACTTCGACGTCGACAATCGTGGCACCGGCAGCTGTCAGCACCTCGAATGCCTGCTCGACACGCTGGGCAACATCGGGGTCGGCGCCGGCCGGGAGATCGGTGATACGTCCGATCCGGAGCCCCTCGACGCCGCGTTCGAGCAACGCCGAGTAGTCGGGCAGCGGATCAGGGATCGAGGTCGAGTCGTGTGGATCGTGGCCACACACGACCTGAAGAGCGAGCGCCGCATCGGCGACCGTGCGGGTGAAGGGGCCAATCTGATCGAGACTGCTGGCAAAGGCGACCAGCCCGTACCGGCTGACTCGGCCGTAGGTCGGCTTGACGCCGACCACGCCACACAACGCCGCCGGCTGACGGATCGAGCCGCCGGTGTCCGAGCCAAATGACAGGGCCGCGAAGCCGGCGGCGACGGCCGCAGCGGAACCTCCGGAAGAGCCACCTGGCACCAGGTTGGTGTCGAGCGGGTTGCGGGTCGGGCCGAATGCTGAGTTCTCGGTAGACGAACCCATCGCGAACTCATCGAGGTTGGTCTTACCGACGGTGACCGCCCCGGCCTGCTGCAACAGCGTGACAACCGTGCCGTCATATGGGGGCTTCCAACCCGCGAGAATCTTCGATGAGCACGTGGTCGGCACACCACGGGTGCACATATTGTCCTTGAGGGCAACGGGCACGCCGGCCAACGGACCAGGGTCGTGGCCGGCAACGACCATGGCGTCGATCGCTGCCGCCCGCTGGCGGGCGCTGTCGGCCATGACGTGGTTGAACGCGTGGATTTCAGCTTCGCGGGCACCGATCGCGGCGAGGTGCTGCTCGAGCACGTCGGCGGCCTTCAACGACCCCGAACGAACGCCAGCAGCAATCTGTGAAGCGGTGCCGAGCTGCGCCATAGTCAGCCTGCGAATCCGATGATCGGTGGCACCCGGAATCGCCCATCCTCGGCCTGAGGGGCAGCGGCGAGAACTTCGTCGCGATCGAGGCACGGCTCGACGACGTCGTCGCGCATCACGTTCACGATCGGCAGCGGTTGGTTCATGGGCTCGATCGCCGACAGATCGAGAGCGTCGATGTCGGCGAAGTGGTCGAGCATGTCACCGAGCTTCTCTGTGGCGCGTTCGATCTCATCGGGGGTCAGGTCGAGTCGGGCCAGGCGAGCAACCTTGACAACGGCATCGTTGGTAAGACGGTCGGACACGAGAGCCGAGGCTAATGGGGCCAGCGCAGCGCGCCCACATGGCTTGCCCGGAATGCTGGGCGTCAGTCGCCAGACGGGCGGTCGGGATCGACGGCGACATCGTCGACGTCGCCGCCATGATGCACAGGTGACTCGGCCGTGCGTTCGATGATGCCGTCGAGTTCGGCGGTGCGTTCGGGGCCGTGGTCGACACCGGACTGATCGGCCTCCGCCTCGGCAACCACAGCTTCGTCGACACCGGACTGATCGGCCTCGGCCGGCTCGGGCCATCTCTTGCCCCAGGTGGCGAGCAAATACAGGGCGCCGCCTACGATCGCCGCGAGAGCAACCCATTGATTCCAGCGCAGCCCACCAACTTCGCGGGAATGGTCGATTCGCAGGCCCTCGACCCAGAAGCGGCCCGTGCCATAACCCATCACGTACACCGCCAGCAGGCGCCCCGGGCCAAGCCGTAGTTTGCGATCGATCCACAACAGCACGCCGACGAGACCGAAGTTCCACAGTGATTCGTATAGAAAGGTGGGATGAAAGGTGGTGCCCGAGGCGTAGCCCGTCGGCAGATATTCGTCATCGATCTCGAGCGCCCAGGGCAGATCGGTCGCCTTGCCGAACAACTCTTGGTTGAACCAGTTGCCCCACCGCCCGATCGCCTGCGCCAACGGGATCGCCGGGGCCGCGCAACTCAGCAAAATCGCCGGCGAGATGTTGCGTTTCCTGCCCTGCCAGGCCCCCATCGCGATGCCGGCCAGCAATCCGCCAGGAATGCCCAGCCCGCCCTCCCAGATCTTTGGGATTGCGGCGAGGTTGTCGGAGAAGCGCTCCCAGTCGGTGGCGACGTGATATAGCCGAGCGCCGACGATGCCAGCCGCGACACCCCAGATAGCGATCGAACTGGCGTCGTCGGCGGTACCGCTTCGCCGTCGTTCTAGTTGTCGACCCAGCAGCCAGATACCAGCGATCACGCCGAGCGCGATCATCAGCCCATAGGCACGAAGATTGAGCGGCCCGATCTTGAATCCGTTACCAGACGGACTCGGGATCGAACCGATAAGGGCGGCTAGACCGCTCATCAGCCGGCCACCCTGGCGACGAAGGCGACCGACTCGGCGGTCACAAAGTCGCGGTCATAGTCGCGGGTCGCGACATGGAAGCTGCGCTCGAGCCATGAGTGCTCGACCAGCCCTCCATAGGTCGACGCCAGGTGATCGCTGTCGGCGGTCTCGACAACGTGGTCCTGGCGCGAGGTGAACAGCCGTAAGGGCATCGTGAGTTCTCCAAAGCGGTCGGTGATCTTGGCAACTCCATCGTGCATTAGCGACCGCAACGGTTGCAGTGGCGTTCCGTCGTAGGAGACGTCGCACGCGTCAGGATCGGCGATGTCCGAACCCTCGCCGGGCACGACCACTATCCCGTCCTCGATAAAGTCGTCGAGCATCGTCAGCATGTCGGCGTCACGCGTTCGCGTCAAAGGATTGATGCACACCAGCCCGGCAACGTCAGGATTCTCGAGTGCCGTCCAGAGGGCCAATGTGGCGCCCATGCTTTGCCCCACAACGACCACCCGATCGACCCGTTGCGCCAGCGATGTGTAGGCCTGCGCGACTTCCGCGGTCCAATCGGCCCAGTCTGTCGTGAGCATGTCGTCGATCGTGGTGCCGTGGCCAGGGAGCCTGGGCAACTCGAGGTGGAAGTCGGCGGCGACCATGACGTCGCTAACCCCACCCATCGACGCCGGAGTCCCGGTAAACCCGTGCAACACCAGCACGCCCACCGAAGTGGCCCCGATGTGGGACCTCGCCTCGCATCCTGGCAATACGGGAAAGCTGGCTTGATCGGTCACATCGCACGTTCTAGCAGCGGATCGGCTTGACCCGCGGGTCAGGCCGCGACTCAACTGTCGTTGTGGCACCCGCTAAGAGCAACTCCAGTAACCCGTCCGAGGCCACCCCAACCGGTGAGCGTCAATTCACCGAGCAGGGTCGCGAGCGCAAACAGCAGCTCATCGACGCAGCGATGGTGCTGTTCGCTGAGGGCGGCTACGCGGCCACCCGAATCAGCGACATCTGCGAACGGGCCGGTGTGGCGAAGGGCTTGTTTTATTGGTACTTCCCCACCAAACTCGACCTGTTCAGCGAGCTGGTGCGCTCGATGCGCCAGCGCCTGAGGCGCTCGCAGGCCGCCGCTATGGAGGCCGACGCCGATCCGATCGAACGCGTTCGTCAGGGCACCGCCGCCAGCGTGAGGTTTATGGCCGAACACGCGACCTATTTCACGTTGGTCGATGTCGAACGCTCCGACCCTGCGATCGACGACGCGCTGCGGACCGGCAGTGAGGTCTATCTCGACGATGTAACAGCACTCGTCAGCGCCGCACAACGAGCTGGCCAGATTCCCGACGCCGATCCACGCTTGTTGGCGCTTGGCGTGCTCGGGGCAGTCTCGTCATTCAGCAATGCGTGGCGCAGCGACCAAATTGCAATGTCAGCCGATGAACTTGCCGGGTTTGTCGCCGACTGGGTCGTGCGCGCACTGGGCTAGTCGGGTTGTCAGCCCAGTTGCCCGTCGAGTTCTGGGTACCGGGCGGTGAGCACGGCGATGAACGCATCGACGACATCGGGGTCGAACTGGGCCGAGCGGCCCGAAACGACGAACCGAGCTGCCTCCTCCATCGGCCACGCCCGCTTGTACGGGCGCTTGCTGCAAAGGGCGTCGTACACGTCGGCGATGGCGACGATCCGACCGGTGAGTGCGATCGAGTTGTGGCTGATGCCCAACGGGTACCCGCTGCCGTCCCACCACTCGTGGTGCGATTGGGCGACCTCGGCGGCCATCTGAAACAAGGGCGCAGAGTTGCCTGCCAGGATTCGGTGGCCCATGCTGGTGTGCGACTTCATAATCTCGTACTCATCGACCGTCATTGGACCGGTCTTGCGAAGCACCGCGTCGGGTACGGCGACGCGGCCGATGTCGTGCAGGCGAGCCGCCAGGCGGAGCTGTTCGCACCACTCGGGTGACTTGCCCAGCGCATGAGCGAGCTCAGCTGCCATGTCGCCGACACGATGGGTGTGTTCGCCGGTCTCGGCGTCACGAAACTCGGTGAGGATTGCCAATTGCTCGAACGCCTCGAGATGCGCCGTGGCCATCACACTGGGGTTCTCGGTTGACAGGCGGCCGTCGTCGCCTCCAATGACTTCGAGTTCCTGCGCACGAAGCCGGAAGATCTCGGCTTCATGACGGGCGGCGGCGGTCTCGTGAGCAACCTGCAGGGTGCGCAACCGCAGGTCGGCAGCGTGCGTGAACATTTGCCGATACTGGTCGTCGTGGGTTTCGCGGCGTTCGAGCGCCTCCTCGAACCGTCCGCTGCGCTTGAACGCGGTGGCAAGCAGGTCGTTGATCTCCAGCTCATACTCTTTTGATTCGGTGCGTTCCGACATGTCGAGGGCCGCCTGGAGCACCGAGATCGCTTCGTCGAGCGCACCGCGGCGAAGCGCCACGCGACCTTCGGCCACCATCACGCCCAGTTGCGCCGAGTACGACGGCTCGGCACCCTCCTCGGACATTTGCGCAAGCACCCGTCTCGCCTCGGTGAAGCACTCGACTGCCTTTTGATGGTCGGCCAGGCCCATATAGGCCTCGGCCAGATCGGCGAGCAGATTGGTGACGATCGACGGGCTGTGCTCGCGAGCGATCTCGACCGCACGGCGACCCATCGACACTGCGGGGAGATACTCCGAACGCGACGATCGGATCCGGGCGATATTACCGAGGATCAGGGCCACCATCTCCGGGCGCCCAAATGGCTCGGACGCGGCGAGCGCCTGCTCGTAGGTGACGATCGCCCGATCGTTGTCGCCCATCGAGTGGTAAACGGCGGCGATCGTGTTGAGGATGTTGCCGGCGTCGACCCCATCGACCGTCGCTTGGTAGATGTCGAGCGCCTGCAGGCAGTGTTCGAGCGCTTCGGAGAAGTTCGAGGCCTGGTAGTGGATAATTCCGAGCAGATGGACCGCCCAGGCATTGACCATCGAGGCGCCACAGGCACTGGCGACCTCGCTGGCTTCCATCGCCAACCCGAACGCGTCCTCAGGGTCGGCACCGAAGTGGGCGAGGCTGGCGAGCCGGTACAACGATTCTGCTTCACCGACCCTGTCACCGTCGGCACGCGCGACAACACGCGCTTGTAGGGCGTGTTGTCGGGCTTCGACCGGGCTCTGTTCTTGAGCCTCGGCCGCTCTCCGCAACAGGTCTTGTACGGCTGGTGACGCGACCGGTTCTGTCGCCGTAATGGCATTGGACTCCACGCCTCTCCTTCGGCACTCTGCGATCGGAACTTGAAGGCTTCTTGACGGCCGGTTCGGCCGTTGCCCGGCGCAACGGCATCAGCGGCACTCGGCTCGGGTTGTGGGCACACGTTCCGTATCCTCTCGTTATGGGTTCGCTGGCCAATACGGGAACGCCGGCTGAGCAGACGAGCCGCCAGATTGAACGGTCAGCGGTCACCGCCCTGGTGCCAGTCGCCGCCCTTGTGCCGTTCTGGCTGCTGGCGATGGGAATCGTCTGGATTCCGTTGCGTCTCACACTCGGGGTCCCGTACTGGGTGGTACCAACGGCATGGCTGTTGATCGGTCTGCTGTTGTTCGTTCCGTCGGTGCAGGTCACCGTGCTCAGTCCGTTCTTCGGGGCGCGGCGGCCGTCGGTGGATGAGCTGGCGGTGATCACGCCGATCTGGCGCGATCTGGCGGCGAAGGCCAACCAGCCTCAGTACCGCTATGTGATTCGTGTGATCGACTCCGACGAGCTGAACGCCTACGCATGCGGAGGGAATCTTCTGATCGTCACATCGTTTGCGATCGAGGAATTGTCGCCACACGAGCTGTCAGGTGTGTTCGCCCATGAACTCAGCCATCATCTCGGACTACACACGGCCGCGCTGACGCTGGGCCATTGGCTTTCGTTGCCAGTATTGATCCTGTCGCGGGTCGGCTTCTACCTACAGAATGTGGCTCGGGCCGCTACGGATTCGTTCGTTTCGCACTCGGCTGCGCTGACTGCGTTGGGGCGCACCGCAGCCGGGCTTCTGACCGCCATCTCGTGGGTCTTTCTGGCGGCGCTATACGCCTCGGACGCGCTAGCCAACATCGTCGGACAAGGCTCTGAGTTCGAGGCTGATCGGCGTGCAGTCCGGATGGGCTACGGACGCGCCCTGGTCGACGCGCTGCGAGCCGTGATCCGACTCGGCGGTGGCGAACGAGCGATCGGTTGGAGGGCACGTCTGTCGGCAACTCACCCACCGGCCCGCACCCGAGTGGCACGGATCGAAGCGATGATGCGCCACCCCAGCCGCTGACAGCGAGCGGCGAGGATTCAGGCGGCGATGTCGGCAACCGTGGCGTTGAGCACATGCACCAGGTCGCTGGTCGCCACGCCGATGTCGAGGCCACGTTTGCCGCCGCTGACATAGATCGTTTCGAACAGGGTCGCCATCTCGTCGAGGACCGTTGACAGTCGCTTCTTCTGGCCGAACGGGCTGATGCCGCCGCGTACATAGCCGGTGATCCGCTCAGCCTCGACCGGGTCACACATGTCGACCCGCTTCGCGCCGAGTGCCTTGCCGACCGCCTTCAATGCCAGCTTGCCGCTGACCGGCACGATCGCCACCGCGTGGCGGCCATCGGCGGTGACGATCAGTGTCTTGAACACCTGATCGGGGGCGAATCCCAGCTTGTCCGCCGCCTCGACGCCGAAGTCGTGCAGCGACTCACCCCGCTCGTATTCGTGCAGGCTGAACGGCACACCCGCCTGTTCCAGCTCGTTGATCGCCGGTGTCACGCTCGGAGTATGCACCGCCAAGCCGGCATCGAACGACCTATGGTCGCAGCGTGCGAATCTCAACCGACCCTTCGACCGACTCAGGCGACTACGAGTTCGCCCACCAGCTTCGTGTTCGCTTCGCCGAGACCGACGCGATGGGGATCGTGCACCACAGCCGATATCTCCCGATGCTCGAGGAGGCCCGGATCGCCTACCTCCGCCACGTCGGCCACCCATATCAGGAGATTCGGGCCGAGGGCGTCGAGATGAACGTGCTCGAGGCGTTCCTGCAGTATCGACGGCCATTGCTGTTCGACGACGTCGTCGATGTGCACACCACGATGGCGTCGGTCGAACGCGCCTCGTTCCAGATGGCCTATCTGCTCACGGTCGCCGGCGAGCTACGGGCGACGGGTGTCACCGCCCACGGCTGCGTCACGCCAGAGGGTCGTCCAACCCGGCTGCCGGCCTGGCTGCGCGAGTTTCTCTGACCGATTTGCGATCCCGGTCGCCCACTTACACGCTCCGACGATCAAGCTGGACGCGTGACGACCACACAATCCTCGTGCTCGCACAAGGTCAGCCCGAACGGCGCAATCTCTGACCGGATGTCGTCGACGCTGAAACACCGCCATCTGCTCCGCACGGAGTAGCTGGCCACTTCTTCCTCGTCGTTGAGCACCCGATAGGTCATGGTCCAGGCCATATGGTGCTCGTCCGCCGGTTCGCCTTGCTGCCAGCCCTCGTAGGTGTATTCACCGACGGCGAGCTCGCGGTACCGAGTTGGTGGCACCGTAAGCGGGCGATCCGGAGGGAGCACTTCGATCACGGCCGGCGCGCCAGCTGGCATCTGCTCGGCGATGTAGCGCCAAAGGCGCCCTCGCTCGGCATCGCTGAGATGTCCCAGTGTGGCGGAGGCGACCAGCGCACAAGCCCGCTCGGGCAGCTGGGCCCGAGCGAATGTGCGCGGTTCGACCGTGGTGATATGGCGCAGGTTGGCGTCGAGTGCCAGGCGGGTATGCAAGGCGGTGCGCATCGCCCTCGACGGCTCGACGGCGTGGACGCGAGCCTCCGGCACGGCCACCTCCAGGTACGGCAACCCAACCCCGGTTCCAGCCCCGATGTCGAGGATTGGGCCATCCGCTGGGTCGACCTCTGACAACAGCACCAGCAGTTGCATCCCAAATGTCTCCCAGTGGGCCGTGGCGAGCAGATCGTAAAACTCGGCCGTCGCCTCGCCGTAGGGGTCATCAGAGGCCGACACTTCGTTTGCTGGTGATGCCTCGCCGTTCGACGGCGGGGTGGTGACCGAAGCGTCGTCGCCGCACAGCAGATGGACCCACCGGGCGTCCTTTTGTCCTGGGCGACGTTCGAGTTGAAGCACCATGGGGTCGCTGCGGGCAGCCAGATGGGCCAGCACGCCGGCGACCTCATCGGTCGATTCGAACTGATGTTGGCGTTCGCTGCGGCCCTTGAGCTCGCCCAATGTCTGTGGCCCCCGCAACAACAGGACCGATATCAAAGCCGTCTCGCCCGGATCGAGGTTCAGCGCCTCCGGCACAATGTGCCGATACTTGGCGGCACGATTCGATGTGCTGTGCACCGTTCGGGTCAGCCCTCGTTCGCGCAACGACGCCAACGCCCGCTCGACATCGTGGTCGGCGAAGGAAACCACGGGATCGCGGCTGGTCGACTGGCTGCAGGCATTGCGCAAGGAATTCAGCGTGAGCGGGTAGTTATCGGGCGTCGTCGCCTCCTTCTCGATCAAACAACCGAGCACCCGCGCTTCTTCTGCCGTGAGATCGCCGTGGCGGCGCGATTCCTCCATGAGTCCTGTATCGGCCGCTAGCACACTGATCTGGAGTCACCGCTGTGGATAGGGTCGCGTACGTGCGTTCCCCCAAGGACTTCTTCAAGCCGCTCGCCGTCGGAGCTCCCGAGCCGTTGCGTGAGATCCCGTTCCGCCCTAGCCGGATGATTCACTTTTTCCCGTCGTCGAACGAGAAGATGCGCGGCAAGGTACCCGACATGGTCGGCAAGGTTGATGTACTGCTCGCCAACCTCGAAGATGGCGTGCCCGCCACCGACAAGCAGGCCGCCCGGGCCGGGCTGATCGAGGTCGCCCGTGCCGTCGATTTCGGTGGGACCCAGTTCTGGACCCGCGTCAACAGTCTCGACTCACCGTGGGGTCTCGACGACCTCACGGCCGCCGTGCTGCAGGCCGGTCAGGCGCTCGACGTGATCATGATCCCGAAGGTCGAGGGGCCCGAAGACATCCACTATGTCGATCGCTTGCTGGCGCAGCTCGAGGCCAAAGCCGGTCTCCATAAGCCGCTGATGGTGCACGCCATCCTCGAGACGGCCCGAGGCGTCGCCAACGTCGAGCAGATCTGCCTCGCATCGCCGCGTATGCAGGGTCTCTCGCTCGGTCCCGCCGACCTGGCCGCCAACCGCCGCATGAAGACCACGCGGGTCGGCGGAGGCCACCCCGATTATCTGGTCCGCAATGATCCCAATCCAGATCACCCTGATGCCCCGCGCGGCACCCACCAACAGGACCTATGGCACTACACGATCGCCCGCATGGTCGATGCCTGCGGCACTGCCGGGATCCTGCCGTTCTACGGGCCATTCGGCGATATTGCCGACGGCGTCGCATGCGAAGACCAGTTCCGCAACGCCTACCTGCTCGGCTGTGTCGGCGCCTGGTCGCTGCACCCCAGCCAGATCGAGATCGCCAAGCGCGTCTTCTCGCCACGTCCACATGACGTGGCCCACGCCCTGCGCGTGATCGAGGCGATGGGCGACGGCACGGGGGCGATCATGCTCGACGGCAAGATGGAAGACGACGCCTCGTGCAAGCAGTGCCAAGTGGTCGTGCAACTGGCCCGCGACCTCTCGGCCCGCGACCCTGAACTCGCCGCCGCGTACGGTTTCTGACATGGTTGATTCGTCCTTGCGGCCACGCCGCTCTGTGTTGTACATGCCGGCGGCCAACGAGCGGGCGCTCGAGAAGGCGAAGACGATCGCTACCGACGCCCTGATCCTCGACCTCGAGGATGCTGTGGCGCCCGACGCCAAACAGGCCGCCCGCGCCAACGCCGTGGCCGCTGCCCGTTCGGGTGATTACGGCCACCGAGAGATCACCATCCGTTGCAACGGGCTCGACACCCCTTGGGGTGCCGATGACATCGTCGCCGCGGCGACGTCTGGCGCGTCCGCGGTGGTGATCCCAAAGGTCAGCTCACATGCCTATCTCGAAGAGGTCGGGCGCCAACTCGATGCCGCAGGGGCGCCAGTCGACATGATGATCTGGGCGATGATCGAAACGCCGACGGCGATCCTCGACATCCGCTCGATCGCCCACCACGAACGTGTCAATGTGCTCGTTATGGGCACCAACGACCTCGCCAAAGAGCTGCGCACGGCAATGCTGCCCGACCGCTCGCCGTTGGTGCCACATCTCGCCACCGCCCTGCTGGGCGCCCGCGAGGCAGGCAGGATCATCCTCGATGGTGTCTACAACGACGTCCGCGACCCCGACGGCTTCCTGGTCGAAGCCATACAGGGCAAGGCGCTCGGGTTCGACGGCAAGACACTCGTACATCCCAGCCAGGTCGAGCCGACCAACACCGTCTGGGCACCCAATCTCGACGAGGTCGACTTTTCGCGCCGCGTGATCGAGGCATTCGAAGCGGCCGAGGCCACCGGGCGCGGCGTGATCACGGTCGATGGCAAGATGATCGAAAACCTCCACGTCGACAACGCCCGCCGTGTGCTGGCCGTCGCCGACGCGATCGCAGCCCTCGGCTGAGGTACCCAGCTCACCCCAGCACTCGTAGGTCCCGGCGTCTGGCGGCCTCGGCTTGGCGATGATCGAACGTGATAAACGCCAAGCCGTCGATCATCAGCCGTTTCTCGCTCGCCGAGTAGACGGCGTCGAGCGACCTCACGCCGAACTGCCCGGAGATCTCGCACGCCAACGTCGCGGCCGGTGTTCCATCGACGAGACCGTGCGGCGCGACCTAGGTTGTCGATGTGCCCGACGATCTCGACCACATCACCGACGACGAACTCGCCGCGCTCGCTCTAGCTGCCGACCCCGACGCGCCGATTCCCGCCGACGCCGTGCCGTTCAGCTCGACCGTTGGGCTGGCCGTCGACCTGTTGCCAAGCTGGTACATGCCCGCCCCCAGCCTGCGGCGGTCGCGCAAACGCACGATCGTGTTCGCCGGCATCGTGTTCTCGTTGCTGATCATCGATGTGATGGGGCTGTGTGTCACGTACGGAGTTCCCGACCCGGTCTGGAAGTAGACCGGGTCCAACAGCGCCGCGGTCGCGAGCGGAAACACCCTCTCTTGCCGACAGTCGGCTGTGGGCTGGCAGAATGTTGTGATGGCAGTGAACGCACCACACTTCGGTTCGACGCACGACGGCGATCACCCTGACCGCGAAGCCGAGTGGGTACGGCTGCGCGAGAAGCACCTGCTGGCAGCCCGGGAGCGCCCGACATCATCGGCGACCGGCGTGCATCACCAAGCATTGATTTGTTCAAACGTCGAGCGCACGATCGACTTTTATCAAGGGTTGCTCGAGTTCCCGCTGACCGAGTTGTTCGAAAACCGTGACTACGAGGGCTCGACCCATTTCTTCTTCGACATCGGCAACGGCAATGCCCTGGCCTTTTTCGATTTCCCTGGACTGGGCCTAGCCGACCACATCGAGGTGCTCGGCGGCCACCACCATCTGGCGATCTCGATGCCTCACGACAACTGGGAGCGGATCAAGCAGAAGCTCGACGATGCCGGCATTTCGACATGGGTGCACCAGACGTCGGTGTACTTCACCGGCCCGGACGGCGAGCGGCTCGAGCTGATCGGCGAACCGCTCGGCCAGATGTACGGCAAGCAAGTGCTCTAACAGTTGGTAGCCAGCTCGTGGGATGCCGCCCAACGCCACGCGTTGGAGGCCACCAACGACGACACTACGAAGCCGATCGCCAGCGGCGTCACCGTGCCGTCGAACTGACGGTCGATGAACCCGCCGATCAGGGCACCGACCACGCCAGACACCATGCCGAGGATCGCCGCACCTGTACCGGCGACGCGCGCCAGCGGACGCATTGCCATCGCGTTCAGGTTGGGGATCAGCATCTGCTGCGTGAACAACACCGCCGTGAGCAGCACGAAGTACGGAACGAAGCCCGGTTTTCCGGACGTGGCGAGCGCCAGGATCAGTAGCGACGTGACGGCCGTCGTGTTCGCCCAGAAGCCCAGCACAACGATGCGGCGGAGACCGACACGTTCGACGAATCGGCCGTTGAGGTACATCGCAAAGCCCATTGCCGCGGCCAAACCACCAAAAAACACGGGGAACCATTCGCCAAGTCCAAAAACCTGATCGAGCACGATCTCCGAACTCGCCAGGTACGACATGAACACGCCGAACAGGGCCGTCAAAGACAGCAAGTACCCGGGGGTGCCGGGCGTGGCGACGACCGTCCGGCAACTCTTCCAGGCGCCGCCAACGGAGAGCGATCGATGGCTGACGATCGGCAGCGTCTCTGGCAGGCGGGTCACCGAAGCGGCGACCAGTGCGGCTCCGACGGCGCACGCCCAGAAGATCGCCTGCCACGGGCCGATCGCCAGGATGCCGACCGACAGCGCCGGAGCGAAGGTCGGAACCAGAATGAAGACCGCCATGATCAGTGACATCTGGCGAGCCATTTGAGCACCCTCGTACGCGTCGCGGACCATGGCCGTGGCGGCGACACGAGGACCCGCCGAGCCAAGGCCCCAGATGAAGCGGGCCGCGAACATAGTGCCCAACGTCGGCGCCATAAGTGAACCGACCGCACCCAAGACGTACAGCGCCAAACCACCCCACATCACCGGACGCCGCCCAAAGCGATCAGCCAAAAGACCGGCCGGCAGGAGCCCGAGCGAGGAACCTATGAAGAAGAACGTGATCAGCCCCGTGATCGATGTGGCGCCGCGCTCGAGGTCGAGCGCGGATCGAATCTCGGGAAACGCCGGCAAGATGGAGTCGATGCCGAGCGCCGTGACCGCCATACACATCGACAAAACGATGATGAAACCGCGCGAACCCGGCACCAGAGGTGTGGCGGGCGAACGGTTTGGGCGAACAATGACCTCGGTCACTGCGTCAGGCTAGGGACTGGAGTTGGTAGTTGTGCCTGGCACAACTACCAACTCACTGGAGGGCGGGTGGGCGGTGCAGCACGACAGGGCATTGGGAGTGGCGCACGATCTCGGCGGCCACACTGCCGAGACGCAACCGCTCCAGACCGGTGCGGCCGTGGGTGCAGGAGAAGATCAACGACGCCTTCATGCGCTCGGCAAAGTCGACGATCGCACGCGAGGGGCGATCGCCGTGGAGCACGTCGTACTCGACTTCGTGACCAGTTTGGGCCTGGATCCGGTGCGCAATGCGGGCTGGATACGCCGACTCGGAGATGTCGCCAGTCAGACGCAGGTCGGGATCGATTACCTCCACCAGCCAAGGCACGGCGCCGAACTCGATCGCCCAGGCGGCGGCGATCGGCACGATCTTCTCGCCCGACTCGGATCCGTCGATCGGCACGACATAGGCACCGTCGAGCCAGCCTGCGTCGGCCGCCACATGCGGCCCGATCACGACTAGTGGCCCGAAGACGAGCCGCAACAACTCGGCGGCCGTGCTGCCCAGCACGGCCGCCGAGCGGCCGTGGCCGTGCGAGCTCAAAACCACCGTGGCGCCGGACACCGACTCGACATGGTTGGCGATTGCCCGCGCCACGGAGTCGCTGGCGAGTACCTGCGCGGTTGGATCGACGGCCAGTTGTCCGAGACGGTTTAGGCCGTCGCTCAGATCCACTTGGGCTGGGCCGACATCGGCAAGCCGATCGACGACAGTGACAACGTCGAGCTTTCCGTCGACGACAGACGCCATCCGCGCCGCGATCGGGACCGAAGCCCAGGACGCTGCCGAGCCGTCGACTGGCACAACGAGATGCTGAAACATGGCAACCTCCTTCGACCGACCATGTACCAATTCGATCGTCGCGTTGTCGCCCATGAGGGGACAGAGGCTTTCGACCCCGTAGGCCCGGGCAATTGACCGGTCAACGGTTGGCGTTGGCGCGTGCGATCCGACGCAGCGGCGGATCACTCTTCGGAGCCACCTTGCGAGGAGGCAGCTCACCCAGCAACTCGATGGTCGCCGCCGTCACCAACCGCACTGCCCGCTCGAACACCTCAGCGGTCGCCTCGGAGGTCTTTTGCACACCGCTGACCTTGCGGACGTATTGACGTGCCGCCGCTTCGATCTCATCGGGTGTGGCGCACGGCTCGAGCCCGCGCAGGGTGGTGATATTTCGGCACATGTCGCAACCGTAGGTCGATTACGACCAGCCCGAAACCGTCAGCTGGCAGCCGGGATCACGGCAAACACGCCCGACGCTGCCATGCACTCCTTGCCGGTCTGGTCGGTGACGATCCCATCGAGGTGGATAACCCGACGGCCGGCGCGCCTCACGGTCGCCGTGGCGGTCAGCGTGCCAGAGAAACACGGTGCGAGGAATCGCGTGTGGATATCGACCGTGGCGCACCAGTTGCCCTCGTCGAGCACACTCATCGTGGCGCCCCCCATCGCCGTGTCAACCATCGCGAACATGACAGCTCCGTGCACCGATCCGTGCGGGTTTATGTGGCGGTCGTCCACCACCAGCGTCGCCGTCGACTCGCCCTGGCCCGAGTCGATCGTGAATCCCAGCATCTCGCGCAGGGGAAATCTGGGCCCGTCGATCGTCTCATCGCTCACAACGACGACGGTAGCGGCGAGGAGCGCCGCACACCCGCCTCGGGATACCCGCATGAGCAGCAGCCGTGACGTAGCGTTGCCGCCCGATGCGTTGGCGCCGGCCGGAAGGCCTCTTGGTACTCGACGCATCGGTCGGCACCGAACTGGCCAGGCTGAACTTTCTCGAGGGATTCGCGCGGGCGGTCATGACCGGCGTGGTGCCGCTCGCAGCCTTCGAAGCATTGGGCTCGAAGGAGGCCGTGTCGTATGTGTTCATCGGTGGGGCGGTGATCACTGTGTTGTTCACGCTCAACGTCGGAGGCCTCGAAAGGCGGCTGCAGCGCAGGTGGGTCGTCACACTTGCCGCCGCCTTCTTGTTCATTGCCGCCGTACTTTTGGCCTTCGCCGACGGGCCGTTGTTCGTCGTCGCGATCGGACTCAGGTCGGCGGAAGCCTCGATCTTCTCCGTCTGTCTGTCGCTGTACATCATGGATTTCATCGGCAAACGCGATCTCACCGTTACCGAGTCGCGGCGAATCGTCTACACCGGTGTCGCTTGGTTGATTGGCCCGACGCTCGGTGTGTGGTTGTGGAGTCGCGGTTCGACCGTTGCGCCGTTCGCCGTGTCGGCAGTCGCCACACTCTTGATGATCGGCTACTTCTGGCGGCTGCGGTTCCACCACAACGCCGTCTTGATGACCCCCAACTCAGTGATTCCCAATCCGTTCGCCAACGTGATCCGGTACTTCCGTCAACGACATCTCCGGATCGCCTACGCGATCACGTTGAGTCGAGCGGTCTTCTGGGCAGCGTTGTTCGTCTATGGCCCGATCTACATCGTCGAAGCGGGGCTGCCGGTCTGGACAGCCGGGGTGTTCTTGTCATCGGCGAGCGCGATGTTGTTCGTCAGCCCCCTGGTCCGCCGCGCCGCCGACCGGCTCGGCTCGCGAACCGTGATCATCTCGGCGTTTCTGTTGATGAGCGCCAGCATGGTGGCACTCGCATTGTTGCCCACTCCGCAGCCGCTCGGGGTCGCCTTCTGGCTATCCGGGGCGGTTGGCGGTGCTGCGCTCGACGTATTGGGCAACATCCCGTTCATGCGCATGGTCAAGCCACGCGAACGAACCGCCATGACAACCGTCTTTTCGACCTGGCGCGAGGCTTCCTTTCTGGTCGCACCGCTGATCGCTGCGGTTGCGCTGGCGGCCGGCTCGTTCCGGATCCTCTATGTCGTGCTGGCGGGGCTGCTGGCCGGTGCGGCGGCCGCCACCTCGTACCTCCCGCGGCGGATCTGACGACGAAGACGCGGCGTTCAGTGCCGTGATTCTGAATACGACGATGGGCCAGAAGCCGAAGCGCGCTGGAAGTCCGCAGCAATATCGACTCGGGTCATCATTCCTCCCGGATCATCCTGCTCACCACCGTCCGCAAGCAGCGCAACAACGAACGCGCCTAGATCGCTCGCACTCGCCGAATCGCCGACGAATGTGCTCGGCTCAACCGGTAGAGGACACCACCATGGCCAACTACTCGCGCTGGGATGACATCAAGAAGCAACGCCCAGCCCCGGGCAACGAAACACGCGCCGGCATCGAGCAGGACTTCGCCCTCGGCAAGCTGATCTACGAGCTGCGTACCCAGGCGGAGCTCAGTCAGCGCGAACTCGCCGAACGCATGGGCACGACCCAATCAGTCATCTCACGGCTCGAAGAAGGCGGCGGCGCCCGAGACCGGCTCGACACGCTCGCCCGGGTCGCGACCGCGCGCGACCGACACCTCGTCGTGTCGTTCCCCGAGCACGTGCCGAAGCGACTCAAGGAGGCTGTCCAGGTCACCTGACATCGGACGCGAATCGACGGCAACTCAGGACGACGCCGTCGATCGAGGAGCGACAAGTGCAGCGGCGGCCGCTGCGGCTTCGGCGTGTTGGCCGGGCATCACGTGGGCGTAGGTATCGAGGGTGAAACTCAGCGCGGCGTTACCACGAAGGGAAGCGTCACATTTGACCGAGACGAGCAGATCATCTACCAGGTGTTTTATAGCGCCCCAGGTAGGAATCGAACCTACGACACACGGTTTAGGAAACGCTCGGAGAACGTCCAGCTGAGGTTGTCTCGTGTTGGCTCGTACCGCTCTAGCAGGGACATCGCGATTTCGGCGTCCGGCTCGTGTTGGCTCGTGTTGGCCAATTCTGCGCAGTCCGTTACCACGGCGTTACCACGAACCGGTTTTCTGACGGGCACCTGAGCCCTCTCATCTCGCATGAATGTGGATCCCATCGGCGCTCGCAGACCAGACTCAGGACATGGTCCCGAGTCCGCGCGCCGTACTGCCGGTCAGCACCCGGCAGCAACGCGTGACCCGCGTCCGAGTTGCCGATCACGGCGGCCGTCATGGCGGGGCATGTCACCGTTCGTGGACCGGGCGGTGACGGAATGGAGTTCGTGATCGCTCGCAACCCCGACGAGGCGTCCTCGCTCCCCTTTCTCGTGAGGGTGCCGCTCGGCGCGGACGGTATCGCGCTCAAAGTGCGCGAGACGTGGCCCCGCACGAGCAAGGTGTACTGCCATCGCGCCGACGACTGGCCCGATGACTTGGAAGTGATCGAACGGGTCCCCGTCCGGTCGTGCGTGCGCCGCGGCGCCGCGATCGATCTCGTGCTCGACCGGTCGCGAGAACACCGATCCCAGTTCGTATCCACGCGCGCCCGCGGCCGCGAGGTGATCTTCTGGCAGAGCGCCCGCACCACGAAGCAGGCACGACCAGCGGTGTCAGTGCCGACCGCTCGCGCAGCTGGTCGAGTGCTCGAGATCCTCGTCGATTCCCACGAGCGCTACGCCTGGAAATTCGATCACCAGCAGGCAACCACAGTCCGACGAGCGCTCCCGGCCGGCGACTACGCGATCACTCTCAACGGCGAGATCGTCGCCTCAGTGGAACGCAAGAGCCTCGCCGACCTCGTGTCGACGCTCACGACCGGCAAGCTCCGCTACCTCCTCGCTGATCTCGCCACGCTCCCGCGGGCAGCGCTCGTGGTGGAAGACCGCTGGTCGTCGGTGTTCAAGCTCGACCGGGTGCGACCCGCTGTCATCGCCGACGGACTCGCCGAGGCACAGGTTCGGTTCCCGACCGTGCCCATCGTGTTCTGCGAAACCCGCAAGCTCGCCCAGGAATGGACCTACCGGTTCCTCGGTGCAGCCGCCGCCCATCACCACGACGACGAACACGGCGAAGAACGAGCCGCCGACCTCCCCTCCGCCGGCGCAGTCCCAGCAGCCGAGCCGAAAACAGCGGAGGTGCGGCGCTGGGCATTCGTGAACCACCTCGATGTGTCCGATCGGGGACGTCTGCGCCCGGAGATCTGGGATGCATACCGCGCAGCAGGCACCGATTGATCGGTCCAGACTCGCTGCTCGTACTGTCCAAACCCGCGAGTGTCCAGCTCGCCGGAGCCCGTGATTCTGCGGCACCGCATTCGGGTGGCGATTTCGGTGAAAGTGTGACGTCACGCTTGGGCCGATCTGTGCGGGTCGACGCTGCAAGAAGAGCGGGTCACCGCTCGTCGTTATCGAGGGTCCTGAAACAACACACTCGGCGCGCGATGCCCGATGCGCACAGATCGCCGGATCGGTGCGCCGTTGTCCGGGTGATCGGGAACGTTCTGCTGGCAATCAGCTGAGTGTTATGCGCTGGTAGGCGAGGGCCTGTCCACGGCCGCGGTCGAGCTCGACTGTTGCCGTCTCGGTCGCGGGCGATGTCCGGTTGACGATGGTGGATTCATGCGGTCGTCATCCGGACACTCTCGCGAGGACGCCGTCGACGATCCCCGCGTTACTGAGGGGCGCAAGCTCGCGTAGCACTCCGCTCATGTGCCGATCTGGTGCGAACCGAATGCGGTCTACTGGCGTGATTACGAGCTACGCAATTGCCCGGTTGGCATGACCGAGTTCGCATGATATGTGGGTGATCCGTTGGGCTTGTAGTGTCGCTGTGGCGGGCTCGATGATGAGGAGTCTGTGATGCGTTGGAAGCCGGTTGTGGTGCAGTCCAAGAGGTCTGACGGGTCGCTGGTGGTGACGGTCGGTCATCCGCTGGCGGATGCGTATCTCGAGTTTCTGAATGCTCGGGCGAGGCCGAACACGATCCGGGCGGTGGCGTTCGATTTGAAGGTGTTCTTCTCGTTCGTTGACAAGACACCGGTCCGGGTGACGTCGGCGGATGTGATGTCGTTCATCACGGTCCAGCGCTCCGGCGGCGCGGATTCGAAGGTGGTGAAGATCGACCGGTCCGATGGGTTGTCGCCGAGAACGATCCGGCGGCGGTTGTCGTCGGTGTCGGGGTTCTACGCGTATCTGATGGTCCGCGACGACACGTCGGTGACACGTAACCCGGTGCCGCGCGGTCTGGTGACTCGTCACCAGCGTTCGGGCCCGCGCCGCCGGGTGCCGTTGGTGCGCACCCCGGTGACGTTGCCGAAAGTGTTGTCGCCGGCCGACATCGACCGACTCGTCGTGGCGCTGCGAACGGAGCGTGATCGGGCGATGGTCGACGCGATGCTGCTCGGCGGTCTACGCCGTTGCGAAGTGCTCGGGTTGCGACTCGAGGACATCCGTTCCGGGGAGCGCAAGGTGTTCGTCGCGGATGGCAAGGGCGGGCGGCAACGGCTGATCCCGATGTCGGCGAGGTTCTTCACGACGCTGGCCCGCTATCTCGATCACGAACGCCCGAACGATGTGTCGACTGATGCGGTGTTCGTGGTGTTGAAAGGCCCGACACGTGGAGCACCGTTGTCGGCGTTCGGGCTCGATGAGATCATGCGCGGTGCGCGCCGCCGGGCCGGTCTCTCACAGGCGTCGTGTCATCAGTTGCGGCACACGTGTTTCACCCGGTTGCGTGAGGCCGGGATGTCGATCGAGGCGCTGCAAGCTCAGGCCGGTCACGCCTCGATCGAGACCACCCGGGTGTATCTGCACCTGACGAACGAGTGGTTGGCGGGCGAGTATCTCAAGGCCCGCAAACGCATCGATGCCGACCGGCTGGCGGTGATCAAGTGAGGGCCCTGGCTGTCATTGACGAGACCATTGAGCGACCGAAGGTGCCGTCGAGTTGGGATCAGATCGACGCAGCCGTTCCGCAGCTGGCGGTCACGATGCTCGCCTATCTGGCCCAGGTCACGGTGTCTTTCCGGCCGGCCACGGTGACCGCGACCGACACCGATCTGCGGATCTTCGCCGGGTTCTTGATCGATCACGACCCGGCATTGAGCTGTGTTGCTGACATCGACCGGTCCCACATCGAGGCGTTCAAGATCTGGCAACACGCCCAGCCCGGCATCAAGGGCAAACCGTTCAAAGCGACCTCGTTCCGGCGTCGGATCGGGAGCCTGCGGATGTTCTTCATTCGCATCGTCGAGTGGGACTGGGATGACGCTCCAGCGAGGGTGCCGATCTTCTTCGGTGACGTCCCCAAACGCGACGAGAGCCTCCCCAAGTTCCTCGACGACGGCGACTTCGCCAAGTTCATGCGCGTCCTCGCTGATGAGCCCGCCCTGTTTCGCCGACTCGCCGTCGAGATGCTCGCCCGAACCGGCATGCGCGTCGGTGAACTCTGCGACCTCGAGTCTGACGCGGTCACGATCATGCACAACGAAGCCTGGTTGCGAATCCCAATCGGCAAACTCCACAACGACCGCTACGTGCCGCTCGACCCGCACCTCGTCGAACTGATCGCCGAGTATCAGGCCAGTGACGGACCCTTCACACCCCGCCGGTTGCTGTCGGGCGCCGAGGGACCATTGAACCGCTACGCCGTCGAAAGGTGGGTGCATCGCATCGGCATGCGGGCCGGGATCGGTCACGTCCACCCGCACCGTTTGAGGCACACGTTCGCGACCCAAGCCATCAACCGCGGCATGACCATCGACGTCATCGCCGCCCTCCTCGGGCACCGCTCCTTGGACATGACCCGCCGCTACGCCCAGATCTCCAACCGCGTCGTCGCCAACGAATACGCCGCCGTTGCCGCCAAGATCGAAGCGCTCTACACCACCGACGCGCCACTGCCTGCAGACGCGATTGGACCCAACATGCGCCGCATGCGAAACGAGGTCCACCACCGACTCTTGGGCAACGGCTGGTGTCAACGACCTGCCCAACTCGACTGCAGTTTCGAGTCGATCTGCGAGTCCTGCGTCCACTTCACCACCGACCTGTCGTTCCAGCCCGTCGTGCTCCGCCAACGCGACCACGCCGCCGCCAACAACCAGACCAGCCGGACTGAACTCTTCACCAACCTCCTCGACCAGATCGGACAAACGCCATGACCACAAACTCTTCCTTGACAACGATCACCTACATAT
>CALFRK010000158.1 GCA_937919625.1 uncultured Ilumatobacter sp. | reverse complement strand
GATCAGACGAAGCATGCCAAATTGCCCAGCCGCCAACCCGGCCAGCCAACTCCAATCCACCCAGCGGAATCGTTCGCGATCGAATGCGATGGGTATGGTCGGGTCGGGAACAACCTCACACCAAGCCGCCGGAGGTGACTGTGACTCGCTTCCTCACTCGACGCCGAATGATGGTCGTCCTGCTGGTTTGTGCAGTGACGTCAGCATCGTGTGGATCAGCATCGACGACACCGGCGACGGATCAAACCGCCGCCGGCACGAACACACTTCACCCGCAGAGCACGGCCGATTCTCGACCCGAGTCCGACGACCCGCGCGCCGCCCTTGAGGCCTCACCAAATCCGGCAACCATCGATTACACCCTCGACTCGCAATCGGCGCGTACGGCAACGATCGACGGCAGCGGCGGCGAGGTCGCGGCATCCTTCGGAGATGTCAACATGCGCCTGATCATCGAGGCGGGGGCTCTGCTCGAACCGGTGGACATCACCATCACTCCGCTCGCCACAGCGCATTCCGAGCTCGTCGACCTAACCCTCGGCGGCGTCGAGCTCGCACCGGCCGGCCTGATCTTTGCAACGCCCGCCCGCCTGCAACTCACCGGACCAGAGGTCCCCAAAGACGTCATCGGAGTCAACTGGGAGACAACGGGATCGGAAGTCTCGCGAATCGCAGCGACAACGATCGACGGTGGGGTCGAGCTAATGGTCGCTCACTTCTCCGGCGCCGGCGCCGGGGCCCCTGGCGCGGGGCCGATCACAACGTCGACTCCGACATGACCACCCGCGCGCAGCAATACGCGGTAGATGGGTTCGTCGAGTACGGCGACTGCGTTCAGGACGGCACGCCGTTCGGGATACTGGTCGACGCCGCGTATCGAAAGGCGTTCGAAGCACAGGTGTCCCCCGCCCTGAAGCAGGCCGAGGCAAACGACATGGTCCTCCATGCAGCCCTACTCAGAACCCTCGAATGGGTCAGTCTCCCCTCGACCCTGGTGTCACTCGGCATCATCTGTGACGACCTCCAGGGGTCACTCGACGGGTTCGTCTCCCAGCAGATCGACGACATCTCCGACTCCGCTTCGAAGGGCCTAACCCACGCGATGCTCGAGGCATCCAGGGTGTGCGCCAAAGACCGAGATCCCGGCGAGACCCTCTACCTGCCAATCTGGGTTGCAGTGGCACAGCTGCTCAACGATCCCCTGGGTCAACTGTCACCGACCAACGCCAGCTCCTCCTGGCAGGTGCTGATGGTCGACCTCACGCTTCGCTGTCTGGTCTACGAGGTCCACTTCGGCACAGATCTGGAGAGCGAGCCCGGATCCGGTGGCGAAACCATGGGTGGGTCGATCACTGCCATCATCCCCGACGTCCCCGACGTGAGGGTCGCCGAGCTCCTGGAGCAGAGCGATGGACAGGCCGAGGCCGAGGCCACGTATCTGTTCCGCTTCCCCGAGTCGACCGCCAGCAGCTGCACGGTAAACACCGAAGCTACGATCGAACCGGTGACAGTTCTGGGACTGGCGATCGATATCAAGCCACCTAGACGGAAGGTTCCCGTCGGGCACGAGATCTCGGGCCCGGAGTCCGAAAGCTGGGTGGTGTTCCAGCCGCTCGAGGGCGACGAAGACGTCGTGGTCACCTGCGATGGGAGACCATTCCCGATGCCTCTCAGCGGGGCGATTCCCGGATGGTTCAACCAGGCCCATCGCAACGACAATGACAAGCTGATCAGGATCGACCTCGAGCCCCAGTCGGTGGGTGCGGTCGTGGCGTCGTATGAGAGGCGGGGAAAAGTCGCCGCCCTCGAGAACAAGGTCACCGAGTTCACCGAGATCGCCGTGATCCACACTCCGAAACCTCCACCGTCGGGATGATCCGCCCGCAGAAACTGGAGGATGCCCCCGTGCGAGTGGCGGAGGCGTTGTCCAAGATCCGGGTCGCGTCAGCGCGTTGCTCGGTCCCGCACCGAAACGGACAAGCTTGATATCGGCTTACGGTTCAAGAGCTTGCAGGTTCGATCGCTCCTGGCGAACTGAAACAAATAATGTGATCTGGCAGGTCGAACAGGTCACGAGCGTCCCACCGCCGAGGTGGGGCCCTCCGCGATTTTGCTCCAGATCGGCATGCTGCCGGTCTCGACGGCGTTGGGCAAGTCGGCCAATCTCGACGTGGCCGTCGGTCTGGCGATCACACCCAGCCGATCGAAGATGGCGGCGGCCTCGGCGTGTTGTCGATCGTCGTTGCGAAGGATCGCCAGCGCCTCGAGCGCTTGCGCCTTCTCGAACGGCGCACCGGCGCCAGCGTGGAACAACGGGCCGGTTACGGTTGCGTTGTCCGGTCAGCCCGGGGTGACCTACAGCATCGTGGGCGCCAGCCCCAGCAACATCACGGAGAGTGGCCTGATCACGGTCACCGGTGACGGATATCACCAGGTCACCGTCACCGGCGGCGGCGATTCGGCGAGCTTCGAGGTGTGGATCGACAGCACTCAGCCGGTGATCGAGATCGCACCGCCCAACGCCGGCGCCCCGGTTGTCGCATACACAACACAAACGATCCAATTCGAGTGCCTCGACGCCGGCTCGGGCATCGCCACCGGCGGCTGCACGGCAACGCTCGCAAGCTTGGCGACACCCGCTGGTATCACGGTGCAAAATGGTGACGTGCTCGACACGTCGACCCCTGGCACGTACACGCTGGAGGTCACGGCGATCGATGTCGTGGGCAACGGCACGACCAGTTCGATCGTGATCTTGATCGTCGCCGACACCCTGGCCCCGGTCGTGACCGGCGGCGTCGAGGGTGATCCACCCAACGATTTTGGCTGGTACAACCGGGCTGTGACGGTCGTCTGGTCGGTCGACGACACCGATCCGACCGTGATCGCGCCGGCCGATACCCCGTTCGCGATCGAGGGGCTCGGACAGGTCGTGTCGTCGCCACAGGTGTGTGACCAGTCGGGCAACTGCACGACCGGTTCGGTGACCGTCAACGTCGACTTCACGGCGCCGACCATCACCGTGAGCACCTCTGTTGCTGCCAACGGTTTTGGCTGGAACAACGAACCGGTGATCGTCACGGCCTCGTGCGTCGACGATTGGTCGGTC
Organism: uncultured Ilumatobacter sp.; assembly: GCA_937919625.1. Lineage (GTDB taxonomy): Bacteria > Actinomycetota > Acidimicrobiia > Acidimicrobiales > Ilumatobacteraceae > Ilumatobacter. Next base: position 23,387 of record CALFRK010000158.1, on the reverse strand, counting down.
GACAATTTGGGGCAGGTCGAGTTCTGCTCGTTGCCGGTCCTCCTCACCGACGATGGCGAATACGAACCGCTCTCGTTCTCGGGCAGCGACTACGCGGGCAACTCCGCCTCCAACGACTCGCGACCGATCAAGATCGATACCACACCCCCGACCCTCACCTCCGACGTGCCGGCCGCCGGTGCGACGGTGTGGCAGGGCGATTACGTCCCACCCACCTGCGCCGCCTCGGATGCCCTGTCAGGCCTCGACGGCGTGTGCACGGTCGAGATCTCCGCACCGTATCTGGTCCTCGGCGGCTACGAATTGACGGTCGGCGTCGAGGTTTCCGACAAGGCTGGCAACTCCACGACGATCTCGTCGACGTTCACGGTGCAAACCGATGGAGCTGGTCCCCTGATCACACCGTCGCCGTCGCCCGCCCCGAACGGCGCCGGCTGGTGGAACTCATCGGTGACGTACTCGTTCAGTTGCTCCGACAGTTCGGGCGTACAGACCTGTCCCGCCCCGTGGACTTTCGGGGCTGAGGGTGAGAACCAGGAGACCACGGTGTCTGCCACCGACATGGTCGACAACGTCGGAAACCTCACGGTCTCGGGCGTCAATATCGACTTGACCCCTCCGATCGTGGATGTGACGGCCCCGACGACAGTCGAACCGCTCGACGAGGTAACGATCTTGTGCGAGGCCACCGACGCGCTGTCGGGTATCGCCGCTTCGGATTGCGACTCCACGACGACCTTCTGGGCCTCGACGCTGACCGAGGGGCCAAACCTTTTCAGCTTCTCCGCCACCGACGTCGCCGGTAACCCCACCACGGTGACGATCACGATCACGCTCGTGGTGCCGGTCGGTTCGGCGCCGATCGTGCAGGCCGACATGGGTGTGCCCGGATTGGGCGAGGTCGGCTTCCAGTCGAAACGGGTCGTTATCAGCGGTTCATTTTCCGATCCGAACGGCCCCGGGCCCTACAAGGTGTGGGTGCGCTGGGACGCGGGAGAAGACTTCACGCGTTCTGTTCACAGAGACCGGCGCGATGACCACCACGACGGTTCGGACGATGGGCCTACTGACGATGATCATCTCGGAGGGTCTGGCGTGGACGACGACGGCGAGTTCATCGGGGCCCACAACTACCGCACCAGCGGCGAGCACACCGTCACGGTGATGGTGTGCGATGCAGGAGGCGCGTGCGGTACCGACGACCTGATCGTGCACTCCTCCGTAAGCGACGACATCGTTCCCGTCCTGCAATGCGTCAACCAGCAGGGTGGTGGGTCGCACAGCAGGTATCAAGCGACCTGGGGTTATGACAACCCGGCGATGTTCGCGATCGCCGTCGACACTCGTCGGAAGCAGGAGAACACGTTCACGTCGCGGCCCTACCTGCGGGGTCAACCGCAGATCTTCTTGCCGGGTGTACAGCGCGACGTCTTCAACAACACGTTCAGGTCGGGGACGCAAACCTGGCAGATCAACGGCAACTCGGCGTCGGCCACGACGGACAGCCCGACCTGCCTGCCGTGATCAGCAGCGCTGACAGGACCGGGATGTACACGAGCCCTCCGCCAGTGGCCGGAGGACGCCACCACCGGCAACCGACGGGCTCGTGACCGTCACGGTCTCCGTGGCGCCGTCGGTCGAGAGCACCGCCGACACCGCCAACATCGCCGACACCCACGAAAGGTAAGGTTGCGAATGCCACGAGGATTGCTCCCCAGCATTTTCAACGACGTCATCGGACCTGTGATGCGGGGTCCGTCGAGTTCGCATTCGGCGGCCTCTGTGCGGATCGGACTCCTGCTGCATGATTTGTGCGGTGGTGTTCCGAGCGGGGTCGAGCTCGACTACGACACGATGGGTTCGCTGGCGACGACACATGAGAGTCAGGGCACCGACATGGGGCTTTACGGCGGCTTGCTGGGCTGGATGACCGACGACCCAAGGCTCCCGACATCGCCGTCCGTGCTGCGCGCCACCGGCGCCACGATCGAGGTTCGCACCCCCACGTTGCACGACGCCCACCCCAACACATACCGCATTCGCGTTACCCGCAACGGGATTGTCCACGACGTCATCGCCTTGTCGACCGGCGGCGGAATGATCGAGGTGATCTCGATCGATGGCTTCGAGGTGCAGCTGTTCGGCGACTACGCGGTCGCCCTGCTCGTCACCGGCGATGATGGTGCCGCGCTTGCAGGCTCATTTCGAGATCGCCCGGATGTCGACGAGGTCCGCGTGACGGGTACCGGGCCGTCGCTCGTCGTCGTGTCGTCACGATCGCGGCTCGATGACGACGCGATCCCGTGCGATGCGGCGATCATCGCAACCCACCACCTCCGCCCGGTTCTGCCAGTGCTCTCACGCCGCGACATGACCGTGCCCTTCAGCCACGCCGGCGAGCTCCCGCTCGAACCCCTCACCTCACGGCCACTCTCGGACTGGGCGATCGAGTACGAGTGCGCCCGCGGTGGGATCACCGCCGACGAGGCACTCGCGCAGGCCGACCGATTGCTCGAGATCATGCGCCGCGGGGTCAAGACCGGACTCGCCGGCACCGAGTACGGCGACCGGATCCTCGGGTGGCAGAGCGGACGCTTCACCGAACTCGCCAACGCCGGCAAACTGCTCGACGGCGGCCTCCTGAACCGCATGATCGGCTACGTCACCGCCCTGATGGAGGCCAAGTCGGCGATGGAGGTGATCGTCGCAGCACCGACCGCGGGGTCCTGTGCAACGTTCCCTGGGGCGCTATTGGCGACGATCGACGAGCTCGGCACCGACGCCGACTCCGCTGCCCGAGCGCTGCTCACCGGTGGTCTGATCGGCGTGTTCGTGACCAACCGGTCCAGCTTCGCCGCCGAAGAGGGCGGATGCCAGGCCGAGACCGGCGCCGGCGCCGCGATGGCAGCAGCAGCGCTCGTCGAACTCGCCGGCGGAAGCGCCGAGCGATCGTTGTCAGCAGCCAGCCAGGCGCTCCAGAACGTACTGGGGTTGATCTGCGACCCGGTCGGCAACCGGGTCGAGGCGCCGTGCCTGGGCCGCAACGTCACAGGGGCAGCGAACGCCCTGAGCTGCGCCAACATGGCACTCGCCGGGTACGACCACCTCGTACCCTTCGACGAAGTACTCGACGCCCATCGCCAGGTGAGCCAGCAGATGGCGCGCGAACTGCGATGTACCGGCCTCGGAGGACTGGCGATCACCCCCACCGCGCAACGGATCGAGCTTGGACTCGCCCGCAATCGTCACGACTAGCCCACGAACCGACGATCGCGGGCAATACTAAATGATCTTGAACGCCACTCGCACCAGAACACGCATCACGACGGTCACGCTCGTTGTCGTCGCCCTGATCATCGGGTTGATCGGCCGCAGCGTGGTGAGCGATGGAACGGACAGTGGTTTCGTGCGCTGGCTGCCATGGCTCAATCAAACCGCGGTAACCCTGTTCTACGGCGACGCAGCCGGCGACTATCTCGTCCCAGTTTCGAGAGAAATCAGCCCTGACGACGCCAAGCCAGAAGTTCTGATCGAGACCTTATTGGCTGGTCCAGCCAACGGCTCCGGGCTCGTCACCCTGATCCCTGACGGCACGGTGGCCACTTCGGTCGTACTTGAAAACGGCGCCCTCCATGTTGACCTCTCGGGCAGCTACAGGGCTGGAGCATCCGAACTGACTCATGAGTCCGTCCTCCAGTCGATGCGATCCTGGCCCGGTGTCGACGCGGTCTCGGTCACGGTCGACGGGATCCCGTTGGAATTCGATTCGACCGGACATCTCATCTACTTCTACGATGAGGCCCACGACATGCTCGTTGCCCGCCCCACCGATATGGAGCTACCTCGCGACGTACTGGCCGAGTACCTGGCAGGATCAGGTGATCCACGCCTGGCAGGGCTTCCAGCCGACATCGAATCGCTCGGCGCGAACCTCGGCAGCAATCAGCTTCTCACCCTCGAGTTCACGTTTCGCGATTCATTGCGCGACTACGCGATCGATCATCCCAGCTCGGTACGACGAGTACTCGAAGGCCTGATCGCAACCTTTTCGACCGGCTTCCCACAGGTCGGCGGAGTCCTGCTCGACTTCGAAGGACACAACGCCTTGGGCCTCGGTCAGTGTGCCAACCTTCTCAACACCGTCCAGAGCCAACCGAAAGTCCTCAACGACGAACGATTGCTGAGCCGTTACGCAGGTAACTCATGACGACTGTCACCTACTTCGACAACGCCGCAACTTCGTGGCCAAAGCCATCAGCGGTGAGGGCGGCTCTCGATGCCTATTTCGGCGAGGGAGGCGGAAACCCAGGCCGCGCCGGACACCGGATGTCGATCGCCGCGGCGCAAATCATCGAGAATGCCAGAGATCTGCTGGCAGAACTGCTCAACGCCGACGACTCGACCCGGATCATCCTCACCAAAAACGCCACCGAGGGTCTCAACCTCGCCATCTACGGTCTGCTCGAACCCGGTGATCACGTCATCACGTCACATGTAGAACACAACTCGGTCATGCGTCCTCTGCGCCACCTCGAATCTGAGGGCGTCGAGCTCACGGTCGTGGCCAACGCCCCCGACGGAACACTCGACCCCGACCAAGTCCGTTCGGCTATCAAGTCCAACACCCGGCTCATCACAACTCTCCACGGCTCGAATGTCATGGGGACCCTGCTGCCGATCGCCGAAATCGCTCAAATCGCTCGCGATCGTTCGATTCCGTACCTCGTCGACGCCTCGCAGACAGCAGGCGCGATCCCGATCGACGTCGACAAGCTCGGAGTTGACATGGTGGCTTTCACCGGGCACAAGGCACTGCTCGGGCTAACCGGAACCGGCGGGATCTACATCCGCGACGGGATCGAGCCGCGGCCCTTCATGCGGGGCGGCACCGGAAGCAGTTCAGACCTCGAACATCAGCCCGAGTTTCTACCCGACATGTACGAAAGCGGCACCATCAACGTCGCCGGCTTCGCAGGTCTCGCAGCCGGTGTCGGCCACCTCCTCGAAACAGGTATCGCTGCAGTTGCCGCCCATGAACGCGCCCTCGTGACACGCTTCATAGCCGGGGTCGAAGGGCTCGATGCAGTCACTGTTCACGGGCCCGCGGAGATCAAGGATCGCTGTGGCGTGTTGTCGTTCAACATCGACCAACTACATCCGTCCGAGGTCGGCACGCTGCTCGACCAGGAGTACGGAATCCTGAGTCGCGTCGGGTTGCACTGTGCTCCCGGCACCCATCAGACAATCGGCACGTTCCCAACTGGCAGCGTGCGATTCGGCTTTTCGATCATGAACACCGAGGCCGAGGTCGACCATGCGATCGGCGCAGTCGAGGATATTGTTGCTTGGGCCGCGAATGGCGGGGCGTCCGATGCTTGACGGCCTGATCACCTTCTTTGCGTCGCACCACGCGATCCGAGCCGAGAAGGTTCTCCGGACAGCGGAGTTCGACGTAAAGCTGATCGCCGGACCCAAGCAACTCAGCCCCAACTGCGGGGTCGCGCTTCGGATCGAACATGAGCGACGCGAAGCAGCAACAGCGCTGCTCGCTACGTCGAAGGTGCAGGTAGACCAAGTCATGCCGTACGAACCGCGCACCGATTCGTGGGATCGCAGCGCTCCCCGAAACCGGCGACATCGATTCCTCCGATGAAACCGACCGCCGCACCACCTGAGGTTTCCACGCCGCGCCGCCGGGGAATCCCTATGACCGGCCTCCAGGCGGGAATCGTGATGGCCGTCGCCGCCGTGGCCGCGGGTTCACTGTTCCAAGTGCGACCTCCGGATGCCTATGGAATCTGTATGGCCTGCCACGGACGCGACCTCACCAACTGGGTCGTCAACGACGTGACCGGTTGGCGTCTCACCGTGGCGCCGGCATCGATGGTGTTCCCGCTCCTGACCGTCGTTGGAGTGCTGATCGGGGCGTGGGTCGCCGCTGTTATCAGCGGAGAATTTCGATTCCGAAAGCCCAGCAAACCGGTCAAAAACTTCTTCTACGGCGTTCTCGTCATGAACTTCGGGCTGCTTGCTGCGGGTTGTTCGACACGACTGGCGCTTCGCGTCGGCGCCGGCGACCCACTCGGCGTGATCGGCTTTGGTGCCATGGTCGGCGGGATCGTGCTGGCGACCTTCTGGATCAGAAGACAGGCGCTGCGATGACCGTTGCAGCTGTCGCCAGCCTCGTCGTTGGGATCACGATCGGATTCGTCGGTCAGCGCTCGCGTATGTGTTTCGTTGGCGGCATCAGGGATTGGATCCTGGTGCGCGACACCTTCTTGCTAAAAGGACTGGTCGCATTCATCCTCATGGCATGGGTCGCATTCCCGCTTGCCCCGCTGATCGGCGGAGAGGCGCTGGGAGGCTTTGGCACCCCGATCTTCTCGGCGGTGGTCCTCACCGTGATCGGGGGGTTCGGAGTCGGCTGGGTGTCGATCCTGGCAAACGGTTGCCCCTTTCGACAACACGTCCTGGCGGCCCAGGGAACAGGCGGCTCGATGGTCTACCTGGCCGGCTTCTTTTCAGGCGCGGTCATGTTCCATACGTGGGTATCGCCGTTCGTGCTGGAACTGATCTAGACGCGGGGCGTCCCTGCCCAGGCCCGGTTCGCATGGTCACTCAGCAGCTTGTCAGGCGCTTGTTTCATGGCAGTGTGGACTCTCGAATAGTGTTCGGTCTCAGAAGTGAATGAACCAAAGTTCCGGCCCGTGTGTGGGCGTAGCCTCGACCTATGCCTGTCGACGACGAACTACTCAACAAGGTCACCTGGAAGATCCCGAACGCGCTCGCCCTCGTCGGGTCCCGTTCCGGTGACGAGTGGAACGCGATGACCACGAGCTGGATCACACAGCTCTCGATGGATCCGGTGCTCATCGGTATCGGCGTCGACAACAGCGCGGTCACCCATCGGTTGATCACCGACGGCGGATCGTTCACGGTGAACCTCTGGTCGGCCGACGACACCCGCGTGTTCGTGAAGTTCTCCAAACCCGCGACGTTCGACGACATGACACTCAACGGGTGGGCGGTGACCGAAGGCGCCACCGGCGCGCCGGTCTTCGACGGGGCGATCGCGTACGTCGACTGTGAGGTCCAACAGCGCCACGACCTCGGAACCCACACACTGTTCATCGGCGAGGTGGTCGACGCCGCCATCCGCGACGACGAGGCCCGGTCGGCGTCGATGAACGACACGCGCATGAAGTACGGCGGCGTGAAGCGGCACTGAACATCCTGGGACCGCTCAGCACTCAGATCTTCGTCCGGTTCGTAGAGCTGTCGGTCGGCCGGGTGATCGTCGCCGCGCACCGCAGGACGCTGCGCAGCTCGGTGACGAAGATCCATCTCACTTGAGGATGCTGATCAGAGGCGACCTCCTGGGAGACAAGCGGGTGATTATGCGCTGGCGGCTGGTGTCGGTGACCGAGGGCAGTTCGCATGATATGTGGGTGATCCGTTGGGCTTGTAGTGTCGCTGTGGCGGGGGATTACCGAGTGCGTGAGGGCCGTCGCCACTGGCGAGGTCACCCCGTCAGTTCGAGGTGTCGGGCGGCGACCTCATGCACCAACGCCTGGAGTTCCCGAGGAGACTTCTTCGCGCCGATCGATGCCAACTCGCGGCGTCGCTCGGACGGGAGTTCGGCCGCCAGCCAGCGGTCGATCTCGGCGAGTTCCCGGATCATGAAGATGGTCAGACGCCGTGGAAGCCTTCCCCGGATGATGCCGACGCTCTCCACTTCACCGAGCGCCTTCAACACCATGGCGTAAACCGCTAGGGGCATGATCATCGCGGAGCGATCACCGTGACGATACGCCTGCTCGATGTCGTCGTCGGCGGTTCGGATCGCCTCGGGGAACCGGCCGAGTTCGTACTGCGCCCACGCCCGCATCTGCAGGGCGCCGAACCAGTTCGCCGAACCGACGACATTCAGCTCCATCGCCGCCTCACTCTGTTTACGCATCTCCTCGAAATCACCTCGCGTGTAGGCCCAGATAGCCATCAGAATCGCCGCATACGCGCGTTTCAGATCGGATTTGCTCGCAGCGAGGACGGCAAGGTCGTCACGAAGGTCGTCGCGCTCCACCGACGCAGCGTTCGGATCAGAAGGCAGCAGCTCCACCGAGTGCCGGAACCACGCCTCACTGAGCTCGAAATCGGGCGACGCGTTGCCGAACTCCTCGCGAAACCGGTCGGCGAGCTCCAGCGTCCGCTTGTCATCGCCAAGCAACTGGCTGACGGCTATCGCATTGATGAGGACGCCGAACGAGATGCCGGGGTCCTGCTTGGCGGCGTTCATCATCTCGTCGGCCACAGATCGAAGCTCGCCGAACCGATTGTCAAGCCACACATCGACCGATCGCAGTGCGTGCAATTCTGCCTCGCACCCAGATCCCACCGCCCCGGGCAGGGAGAGGACCTCATCGGCCCATCCGTGTATCCGCCAGTCGATGGAAGAACGCAGGGCCGCGAACGGGACGATCAGCGATCCCGCACGTTCCACGTCGCCCAAGGCGATCGCGTGGTCGAGGGCCCGGCGCAGGTTGGGGATCTCGGCGCGCAAGCGGTGAGCCCCCGACAACGGCCCGAACAGGACCTGATGAACCGCCATCCCGATGACGGACAGCAGGTGGTCATGGAGCCGGTCGACGGCTTCGGCAGTCGATCCGCGGGCTGCAAGCCGCTCTTCGGCGTAGCTCCGGATCGTCTCGAGATACCGGTAGCGGTGGAAGCCGTCGATGTCGACCGCGACCAGCAGCGACTTGCTCACCAGCGCCTCGACCAGATCGAGCACATCCGCACCCGATACGCCGTCGAGGACGGCCTCGGCTCCGTCGAGACCGAAGCTGCCGGCAAAGACCGATAGTCGCTCGAAGGCGAGCCGTTCGTCGTCGGCGAGCAGCTCGTACGACCAGTCGACTGTCTCTCGCAGCGTTCGCTGACGGTCGCGCGAGCGTCGGCGACGACCCCCGGTCAGCAGGTCGAATCGCTCATCGAGTCGCTGCAGGAGCTCCGCAAGGGGTAACACGTTGACGCGAGCGGCAGCGAGCTCGATCGCCAGCGGCAAGCCGTCGAGTCGACGGCAGATCTCAGCGATGACAGTGACGTCGGCAGCACCGAGCTGAAGGGCCGAGTCGACGTTGCGGGCTCGATCGACGAACAGCGCAACCGCCGCGGCATCGCCTCCCGAACCATCGAGACCCGGGATTGCGACCAATTGTTCACCGGCGACGGTGAGCCCCTCACGGCTGGTCGCGAGCACCGTCACGGTCGGCGATGCTCCAAGGACCCGCTCGACAAGCTCGGCGGCCCCTTCGATCACATGCTCGCAGTTGTCGATCAGAATGAGGGCACGTCGACCCGACAGTGCGATCGCCACTGCGTCGAGCGTCGGTGTCGTCAACCCGAGCGCTCGTGCGAGTGCCGGAAGCACCTCCTGATCATCACTGACCTCGTTCAACGGTACGAACACAGTCAGCTCCCGATCGGGCTCGAGGCGCTCGGCCGCAGCCATCGCAACGCGAGTCTTGCCGACCCCTCCGACGCCCACGAGCGTCACCAGCCGAGCCTTTGCCAGCCGACCGACCACCTGCTCGACCAGCTCGTCACGACCTACGAGAGAGGTGAGCGCGGCTGGCACAGCCGACCTCCGTGTGGCGACGCGCAGCACCGGAAAGGTTGTTGTTCCGAGTTGCAGGATCCGTTCGGGCTCGGTGACCCCCTTCAACAGGTGTTCGCCGAGGTCCACAACTTCACCACCGTGCAACTCGGCAGCGATCGACGAAAGCAGCACCTGACCCCCATGTCCAGCGTCCATGATGCGCGCACAGCGATTGAGCGTCATGCCGTAGAAGTCGTCGCCGCGCTCCTCGGCATCACCGGTGTGCACACCCATCCGCACCGGGAGTTCCAGCTCGTCTTGGGCCGCACTCGCCGCCGCCACGGCGTTTCGGGCCGATCCGAACACAGCGCACACTCCATCGCCGGTGTGCTTGAAGACCCGGCCATCGTTGGCCTCGATCACCCTGGCGAGCGTCGCATCGTGAACTGCGAGCGCCGCCGCCATCGCCTCCCGATCCGCCTGCCATCGTCGCGTCGAGTTCTCGATGTCGGTGAACAGGAACGTCCACGTCCCCGCCGACCGACGACCTGTCACAACCCACCTCCTACAAACGGCACCCCGACAGTCTCCCACGCACACGCACACAAGCGCCCCAGGTCGCGTTCGCCAACCAGAACCCACTCGATAACAACCCGCGAACTCACGAACCGATCATCAGACCTCGCGCCCGACATGTCTACCCAAGTGTGGCACTGCATAATCCCGGTGGCCAACGCCGAACCGGCGAATGTCGGTAATCGCGTTACGTGCGGCACCTCAACGAGCCCGGCCTGACCGACTGCGCCGGTTCCCGAGTGGTGGTGTGCTCATCATGAGGCGGGAAAGTGCGGCGTCGACCTGTACATATCGTTCCTTGGCTTCGTGTACACTTGCGACATGGATGTCGCGGTCACCGAACTCAGAGCCCACCTCGGCCGATGGATCGACGCGGCACGCGAAGGCAACGACATCGTGATCACCGATCGAGGAACTCCTGTTGCCCGAATCGTCGCCCTCGACTCGACGCCGGTCATCGACCGCCTCACCGCCCAGGGCGTCATCAGTCGCCCCACGCGCTCGACCCGGCCGGTTGCCGGTGACCGGCAACGGCCGACGCCGAAACGACCGGTTGCGGACATCGTCACTGCGCAGCGTCGCTGAACGTGGCCGTCGTCTATTTCGATTCGAGCGCGCTCGTCAAACTCGTGCTCGACGAGGTCGGGTCCGAAATCGCCGCGGCCCTGTGGAACGCGTGTGATGTAGCGCTGTCGAGTCGACTGGCCTATCCAGAAGTCTGCGCAGCGCTCGCAGCCGCCGGCCGCAACCACGACCTGACCGAGTCGGAGGCGTCGGCAGCTGCGTCTGACTGGGAGCTGTTCTGGGCATCGATGCGTCCGGTCGAGTTGTCAGCCGACGTCGAGCGAGCTGCCGGATCGCTTGCAGTAACCCATCATCTCCGTGGGGCTGATGCGGTACATCTCGCCAGTGCGCTTGCACTCGGCTCGACAGATCTCACAGTCGCGGTCTGGGACAAGCGCCTTCACGCCGGCGCCGCTGCGGTCGGCCTCGCTGTCGCTCCAGCCACCCTCGTGTGACATCCCAATCCGCGATCTGAGCGATACCGAGTCCTCGTCACACGCACGTCGCCGGATACCGCTCGGGTGAAGACGTTCTGCGCCTTGCGATCATCGCTCGGGTCGACTTGCGAATCCGAACGAGTGCAAGCATAATGCAAGCGTGCCGAACGTGCTGATTCGAGACCTTCCTCCCGAAGTCCACGCGAGTCTCCAGCGCCGCGCCGAAGCCGCGGGCCAGTCGCTGCAGCAGTATCTGACGACCGAACTCTCGCGCGTCGCGCAATCGCCGACCATCGCCGAGGTCATCGAGCGGATAGCCGAACGGTCCGGTGGACGAGTCGGCCTGCAGACCGCCGTCGACGATCTCCACGATGAACGTGCTCGCCGGTGATCGTCGTCGACGCGTCAGTCCTCGCCAACGTGGTCGGCGACGACGAAGCAGCCGGACAACTCGCCCGCGCCCGGCTTGCGGCAGCCTCGGCTGTGTCAGCGCCGGAACTCGTGGATGTCGAAACGGTCTCCGTGCTTCGGCGACGATGGCTGGCCGACGATCTCTCCGACGAACGATTCCGGTGCGCTGTCGACGATCTCCTTGCGTTGCCGATCACCAGATTCCCTGTCGGGCCATTGATGGTGCGAGCGTTCGAACTGCGAGCCAACATCACCGCCTACGACGCCTGCTACGTCGCGCTCGCAGAGGCACTCGACTGCCCCCTGATCACCTCCGACAGGCGGCTGGCGAACGCCCCGATGACGACCTGTGCGACCGAAGTTCTTCAGCTCTGACACTGGCCGCCGGCGCCCTCGTGTGATGTGCGTCGAAGTCGAGCGATCCGGCCGCTCACAACGCCGGAAGCCGAGTGCTCGGCGATTGGCAGTCGGCTGCGATTACCGAGCGCGTTCGAGTCGAGGTCGGTTGCCTGCGTTGGGCCGAGAAGGCGGCAGATGAGTGGAGGGCAGTTCGTTCTCGGGATGGACTACGGCTCGATCCCATCGAGACGATCGGCAACGGCGAACACCTCGGCGATGACCGTTACGAGGTCGTGTCCGTAGTCGAACGTGGTGGTTGGGAGCCCGGCGGCTTCGAGGCGATCTGCGAAGAGCCCCATCATTTCATTGGGGTCGTTCGCATACGCCCAACTGACGAAGCGGTCGGCGAGGTCGTCGTGACCGAGACGGTGCAGTGCAATTGCGGTGGACACTGCGCCGTGCCACCGCAACACGTCGATTCTTTCGTTCTGGACGATTTCCTCGCGAGGATCACGCCGCCTCGGCGAACTTCAGCGTTCTCATTTGAGGATGGCGGATTCAGGTGGTCGTCGCAACGCGTTCGTTTCGTTCGGGAGGCGACCGGTGATTATGCAGTGCCCTTGGGACGCCGCGACCTCAAACAGAACGCCGGTTCCTTCGCGCCCAAATTGCTGCGTGTGTTCGTCGAAGTGTGCGGAGTGATTCCAGCGGAAGCTCCGCTGCGACGTTCACTTCGGAACTGTCGCTCGTTTGGTTGGCCCGTGTCAGCTCGTTCGACTTGGTTGGGGGCGTCACGCTGGGACGCATGCTTGAAGGCGGCGCGACCGAAACGGGAGACGGTGACCGCCTTCGGGCGTCGCGCACGGCTCGATCCTGTCCACCATCGCTGAGGCAACTTCCTGTCGTCCGGCATCAGTCAGCGCGGCGACGGTCGACCCCCACGGAGTCCCCCCGGTCTGAGCGAGGAACCAGGGTTCGAAGTTGGCGATGTCGACGTCGTGTTCGAGCATCGTGACCTCGATGTCGTGGAAGCCGGCCGTCTGTGCGGTGAGATGGAGGAAGTCGTCGGCGTTCGCCGGGGTGGCTCGTTGTGCCGATGCTGCGAGCGACGGATCGATTTCGGCGAGCAGATCGAGTTGATTCTCGATGTAGGGGTTTTGGCTGGGTGTTGCCCACACCGTTGCGATCAACACCCCGGTGGGTCGGAGCACCCAGGCAGGCGATCCTCGACGCCGCCAGGTTCCAGATGCTGGAACGGGGCTACCGGGCAACCACCATCGCAGACATCGCACGACGTGCGGGCGTGCATGTCGACACCGTGTACGCACTCGTGGGACGCAAGCCGGTGCTGCTGCGCGAGCTCATCGAACACGCCATCTCCGGGACCGACGAAGCGATCCCCGCCGAACGACGTGACTATGTCTCAGCGATCCGCTCCGAGCCCGACCCGCGACGCAAACTCGCGATCTACGCCCGCGCCACCCGCGAGATCCATGCACGCCTCGCACCGCTCCTGCTGGCACTGCGCGATGCATCGACGACCGAACCCGAGGCGAGGGCGGTCTGGGATGAGATCAGCAAGCGACGCGCAATGAACATGCGCGAGCTGGCCAAGGAACTGAAATCGGTGGGCGGGATCCGCCCGGGCTCTCCATCGCCGAGGCCGCAGACAGCATCTGGGTCACCAACAGCGCCGACGTGTACGTGCTGCTCACCGCCGAACGGGGCTGGCCGCCACACCGCTACGAACGATGGCTGGTCGACACGTGGTCGCGCCTCCTTCTACCAGACGACTGACCGAACAAGAGTCGAGGTCGCCCGGCTGATCATCTCGATCGGCCGATGGAGGCTGGTGTTCGGATCAGGTCGGTCGAGCTGTCACCCATCCCAACTCCGATGAGATGCGTACGCCGACGCGTCCCGTCCGGTCGTGCAGCGGGGCGATGACCTCGCGCAGCGCCTCACAGAAGTTGTCATAGCCGACGGCTTCGATCGCGGGGACCGACGGGCCCGCTGCTGCGAGCGCGCGGACGGCGGTGTCGACGTCGGGCCACTCGTTGATCACCTCGACGGTTCCCTGGTCGAGCAGTTCGAAGTCGGTTGCCCGGAGCATGTCCGCCATGACGTTGCTGGTCTCGCCGAGTTCCATCGTTGCTGCTTGGTGGCTCGGTGGTGAGTGCTGGATGACGGCGATGAAGTACGGCATGAGCCCCATGCGTTCGTGCGCGCCCCAATAGGTCAACCCGAGCAGTCCGTCGTCGCTGAGCGCCGTTCGCGCCTGATCGAGCGCCTCGTCGCATCGGTTCCAGATTCCGTTGAAGCTCGTCACTGCGTCGAAGGTCCCCTCGTCGAACGGGAGCGCGAACATGTCGCCGACGCGAAAGTCGCCGTCGGGCGTCCGAGCTCTCGCAATGTCGATCAAGTCCTCGGAGGCATCGAGCCCGCTGACGGTGGCCCCGCGACGGTGAGCGAGGTTGGCGGCGAACCCGGATCCGCAGGCGACATCGAGGTAGCGCGTGGCCGGGCCGACGCCCACGCGGTCAAGGACCAGCTGGTTGGCAGGGAGCGCGTAGGGCTCGAACAGGTACGCCCATTCCTTGGCACGCGCTCCCCAGCCGCGCCCGGCCACGATCCACTTGTCCAGACCTGATGTGTCACTCGTGGCGGTCGTCGCTGTCTCGGTCATCTGGCGGCTCCTTAGAAAGCACGATCGGTCGTGCTAACTTCAAGAGTACGACCGATCGTGCTAACTTGTCAATCGATGGCTGAGATCCAGGGGGTCACCGCGCGGCGGGCCCGAGTCGACGGTGAACGAACCCGGCGACTGATCCTTCACACCGCGGTACGTTTGGCGACCGTGGAAGGCCTCGACGGGCTCAGCATCGGCACGCTCGCCCACGCCACCCAGCTCAGCAAGAGCGGCGTCTACGCCCATTTCGACTCCAAAGCGGATCTGCAGCTCGCCACCGTCGACAGCGCCCGCGCGCTGTTCATCGACGTGGTAGTGGCTCCCGTACTGCAGCTCCGAGGGCTCGACCGTCTCCGGGCACTGTGCGAGTCGTTCTTGGCCTACGTCGAGAACGGTACGCTCCCGGGGGGCTGCTTCTTCGCCGCCGCTGCCGCGGAGCTCGGTGGCCGGCCCGGCCCGCTGCGTGAACGGGTCGCAGCGAACCAGAAGGACTGGATCGGCGTGCTCACGGCAGCGGCGAACGAGGCGGTGTCCCGCAATGAACTGCGGGGTGACACCGACGTTGCTACCCTCGTGTTCGAACTCAACGCGCTGGTGATCGCAGCGAACACAGCGTACATCCTCCACGACGACCCGGCCGTCCTCACCCAAGCCCGAACCGCCATCGAACGCGTAATCCTCGCTACCACCGCCGCCTGACCGGGCACGACCCCTACGGCTCCTGGCGAGCACAAGTGTTGAACGGAAGTCGGTGGTCACAGTGCCTCCCAGAAGTGGTGATGCGCAGGGCCGCCGCCCGGTATCACCACGCGTAATCACGTCTCGCCGCACAGAGGCCGCGCCGCATCACTACCCAAGCGTGACGTCACACATTCACGTGCACATCGACCGGCCACTCGATACTCGCAGTGATTATGTGGTGCCGACTTGTGCCGCTAACCCAGGGCAGTACGCCGGTTCCCGAGTGCGTGATGAACCGCAGGCCGCGAGTGAAGTGTGCGCCTGACTCGCCGAGACGGCGAGGTGTTAGGCCGAGAGCTTGGCGGCGTACTTGCGCTGGGCAGCTTGCTTGGAGACACCCAACATCGCTCCGATTTCCGACCATGAACGATCCGCCTCGCGTGCGTCTCGAATCGCGTCCAGCAGCGCGGTGTCGACGTCGTCTCGCTGCTCGACCAACTCAGCGATGGTCCGGAGCGCTGCCGTCTGGGCCTCGACAAGATCGTTGGCGTCGACTTCGTCGGCCCAACGCTCAAGCGCGTCGGCTCGCTGTGCTCGTGTCGTCGTCATGGCGTCCACCAACCTTTCAGGAACTTGGATCGTGCGGGCATCGCGTGAATGATCGCGACGCCATCAGAGTCATCGACGACACCGACTTCCAGCGGCTCAGCATTCGCGGACGGTCCAATGAACATCGTGACCTCGGGATCATCGGTCTCGAAGCCTCGCCAGTGGTGTCGGAGTGCATGAAGCATGTCGTCATCGGAGACACCGTGCTTGCGAGCGCTCGCCTCGATGTCCACCTGTTCAGGCTACGTCCCACATCCTTCATCGTCAATATTTGTTGACGACGGTCGCTGAAGCGTTTCGTTCGGGCAGCGCATGGCGCCGGAAGCCGAGCGGTCAGCGTTACGAAAGTTGACTGCAATTACCGAGTGTTCGAGCCGACGTCGATCTCCCTTCTGGACCGAGCAGATCGGCACTTCCGCGCTGCCCGAGCGAGGAGCGGAGGGTCTCGCGATTGCTGGTTCACGACGCGAGCTGAGTGAAATGAAGGAGCACTCCGCATGGATCCCACACGTACGTCACCAGCGCGCCCCAGTCCTTCGCCGTCGGTCCACAGCGTGCTCCACCCGAGTGCGCTGTAGAACGCGTGGGATCGTTGGAAGTCTTCGGCAGGCACGAATGGACGAACGTCGGTGACGGCCAACGGATTCGAGTCACTCATGTGGGCGACATTAGGCGTCCCTTCATCGTGTTGAGGACAGGGAAAGCCTGGTCGAGCGAAAAGACACCGAATCCGGAACGGGTCGCCGAACGAATCGGTCGGACTCACGCCAAACCCCGCGAACCGCACCGAGCGAGAGGGCCAAACAGATAGCGCCGAATGGCCGGTATACGCGCCCGACGCAAGCATTCGCGAACGTGTCGAAGGCATGCGGGAGCCCGCTCGGTATCGGCACGCATATTGACGATGCGTCATCGGATATTGCCGCCCGGTATCGGCCCTTATCTCCAGTCCTGATTCGGGTGTCTTTGATGTAACGAACTCAGGGTTTCTGCTGCGTCGAGCACGCGTTATCTCCTGTTGTCTTTGAAGCATCCCGGCGAGGTCCCTCTCACATGACGGGCGGCTTTCGTACGCTCGCCGCCGCGTCGGCCTGGCTGTGTGCGGCACGGTCTTCGGATGGATGAAATATCGATTGGATATGCACGATGCTCGACAGATGAGCAAGACCTCACCGCTCAACGCCATGCGCTCCTTGCGCTCGGCGTTGCTGCGGACCGCATCTACGTCGACCACGGCATCAGCGGCACCGAACGCGAGCGCCCAGGCCTCGGCCAGGCTCTGGCCGCGGTACGAACGGGCGACACCGGTTCCGACCGGTCATACGACATCTCTCAATCAGGGATCGGCATGTGAGACGAAGGTGTCAGGCCGACTGGCGACGGCCCGAGCATAGGGACCCGTCCGAGTGCCGGACCCTTGTCAGACGCCTAAGGGACCGGTGGGGTTCGTACGTCTGCCAGCCGGTGAGCCGCCCTGCCCGAACTTCTTGACGCGCTCCGCACCGGTTCAGGCGTCGATCTCGTACGCGAGGTGGGCCCAGTGGGCATTGCAAGAGTTGATCGAAGCCCAAGCCACACAACAGATCGGTGCTAGGCGATACCCCGACCCTCCTAATCATGTGCCGCCCGGTTCGCAGGTCACGGTCACGTTGAACGCCAGACGGTCACCGGTTTCGTTCTCGACCTCGCCGGATGCCTTGACCGTCACGAATGGGTTCGTATTGCCGCCGGAATCCGACAGTGTGAACGCGAGCGCGCCGAGCGCTGTGTCAGTCCCAGCGTTCCACTCGACGCCAGCGCTGTCACGGACATAGATCCGCCCCTGGTCGGCCTGAAAGCCACCACCCACCTGAAGGCGGTCGGCCCCGGCTGCCCCGAACGCCAGTGCATACCCGGGGGTAGCTGGGCATTGGGTGATGATCGAGGTGTCCAGTGTTTCACCGGCGAGAATGAACGCGACGGATTCCTCCGTGGAACCGCCGCCGTCGGCGCTGTTCTTACCGTCGCCGCCATCACCGTTGTCTGTCGCCGCGACATCGTCCAAGGTAGATCGCTCGGAAACGGAACTGTCGACCACGTCGGCGTCTCCACCGCATCCCGAAATCGCGATGAACGCGACCACCAATGCACATTGGGCCAAAGGAAGTCGCATCTCGCACCATAACCCAGCCAGCGCTATCAAGGTTCCTGGCGAATGGGTACTTCGACTGGACATCACCTACCGGTCCAACCCGCTGGCAGCGCCGGTCTCCAGGGTGTGCTCGACCCGCTACGGTGACGCGATGCACAGAACATCGACATCTTGTCGTTCCTTGTCTGTTCGCTCGATGTCGGGATGGATCGTTGCGGCGCTGGTAGTCACTGCATGTGGTGGCGATGACGACGGCGCAGCATCGCCTGTCACCGTGGCCGCCGCCGATCAAAACGACAGCGCAGCAACCGACGAGGGTGGGGTCCTTGCCGATAACGACGTGCGCGATGTCCTCGATGAGGCCGTCGGGACGGACGGGGAAGCTGGTCTGGATGAGGCCATCGCTACGCTGTCGCCGGGAACCCGCTATGGCATCGTTGCCGGGCTACTCGATCCCGAACCGGATGTCGAGATCAACGGAACCGATATTCGGTTGGTGTTCCCGGGCGGCTCGGTCACAAATTCGTTTGCCGACTGCATCGTGGTCTCCGTCATCCAAGAAGTCGACGAAGTTGTCACCGTGGTATACCCGGACGGCGAACAAGCCTGCTGAAGACGGTTGAACTCGGGCATGCACCAACTCGAACGCCAACCCCGCCGGATTGCGCTCGTCGTACGACCCGTGGCAACGTTCGGTCACAATTGGGTGCTCGACACAGGTGCACGACAATTCCGAAACGTCGCGCTCCACCCGTAAGCGCAGAACCGTCAGCGAGGCCGCTGCACGGATCGATCTCAGGCCTGCGATGAGGACGCTAGGAAGCCACTCGGGATCAACTCGTCGGCGGCACCTCTGGCGTACGTTTACCGATCGGTCTATGAGACGCGGGAGTTGACCAGTTCGCGGCCCTTACCGAGTACTCGATCATCTGCGTGCGTCCGATAGGGCGATGGTGGATTCAAGTGGTCGCCAGACGGATACTGCCGGTGCGGCTGGAGCCCGTCGGCACCGGGCGGTGATGATGAGTGGAGTCGGAAGCGCATCGATCCACTCGGCCTCGCATGATATGGGGTGGTGTCGAAGGGTAATGCCAGCACGAGGCGCGACGGCCGAGCTTGGTGTCTCTGGGTTTGCCAACACGACCGTTTGTTAGCCTGGCGGCGTGTGGGGCGGGCGAAGGGCATACGCATGAAGGTCCTCGGCAGGACGACGCTCGTCTGCGCCCTGCTCGGTGTGTCGGCCTGTGGGGGCGACGGCTCGGCCGACGGATCGGCGGCTCTCGAAGATTCAGCGACGTCGCCTGAGGTAGAGACGTCTGAGCAGGACCGGACCTCTGGTGATGCGGAGAACCTCGATCCGGTCGCAACCAAGATCACGGTGGGCTCGGTCGTATCGACGGCGTTCGGCGTAACTGACCGGCTGGGGGGCGAGGGTGCGTTCGCCGCCATTGTGATCGCCCTCGACCGCGGGTACTCCCTCCCACAGGTGCTCGACGCATCTGAGGGTCTCGATGCCGAGGCTTGGATCACCGTGGACGGTACACGGGTGCAACCGAACAGGTCGCCGCTTGGGCTCGTCGGCCCGGCGCCATCAGTCGATGAGGAAACGCTCGGGGCTGGGCAGCCGCTCGGCTTCCGCCGTGCCCAGCCACAGCGTTCCTCGGAGCAAGACGAGTACGTGGCGTTCGTCGGCGAGACCCTCGGCGAGATGTGGGCCCGGATCCAACTCCGCGCGAGGTGGGACCTCCCTGGCGAGAAGGTGGACGAGATCGTCGACGGCGTGCTGGAACGGCAGCGCATCGATGCCGAGTTCGACGCACTCTTTGCCGAGGATCCCGACGAACTGGAGTCCCTCGCCGAATCTGAGGCCTTTGCTGTAGCTCTCACGATGCTCCTCGTCGGCCAGGGCTACTCACTCGAGGACGCTTTGGTGGCTGCTCTGTCGGGAACGTTCGACGCCGATGGCGTGTGTTTGTTCATACCCGGTGCGGTCCCGGCGACAGTGCTCCGGATGGAGGGGTGTCCACCCGCGGTCAACGAGACAGCGGCGACCACGGGCGATACGACCGAGGACGAACCGGTTGGGCTGTGTGATGGTGACTTCGCCCCGCCGTACAGCGGCGTACCGATCGAGGGCATTGGAACGATGGACGTCATCGAGATCCTCGGGGAGCTCGACACGCCGTACTACTACACCGAGGTCGGCGGATTCCTCGACATCGCGGCCGACGGCACGTTCACGCTCATCGCGGACACGGTTCGCTACGGCGACGTCACCATCCGCGGCGAACCCGAGCACGCAGTCCAGGTGCGCAGCTTCGACCTGTCCGGCTCGATCGACCCAGCGACGGGCGGCGGCGTGATCGTGGGGACCACCAGCGGAACCGACCAGCAATGGTCGGGAGATTCTCCGATCGAGAGGAGCTCCGAGGCGCTTGGGAAACTCACGGTCGTGTGCGACGACGCCGAACCAAACGGTTTCGTAATCTTCGGGGTCGCCGGGGGCGGGGGCACTCTCGAGTTCGAGGCCCGCCCGTAGACACTCCATCCTCCCCGACGACGAGGCACTCGACGACATGCGTGCCTGTCGATCACCGCCCTCCAAGCACTTTCCGACGTCGACAACGTCGCGCCCCGACGACCGCGTGCTGACCCTCGGAGCCTCCGGCGGCGAGCGACGGGCTTAACGTATCTGCTGTCTCAGTACGGGATCGGCAAGTGAGACGCCCAGGTCTCCCGGCGGCGGAGACAGCATGGCCCAAGAGCCGTCCGTTGGGCGGTCGGCGACTGAGACGACCTGGGTCGCTCGATACTGGGCTGATCGAGACTGGGGTGCTTTGGTCGAACGTGGGACGTTGTTCTCTACCGGAAACGGCGTGACGAAGGGAGAGTTGAGCATGGCTGTTGATGCGCGACGCCACGGTGCCCCTGCTTGGGAAAGGGGGAATTGCAATGAGTGAAAGGCTTCCGCCGCCTCGTCAACCACTCCCACCCCCACCCCCACCCTCGCCAATGACTCCGCTCCCTCGCTTGGCGACGAGTGCGTCGCCGCCATACCGCACCCGAATGTCGAAGGCGTTGCCGTGGGTGCTCGGGACCGTCGGGGTTCTCTTCTTCGTGGGCGCGATGCTGATCTTCATGGTGGGTGAATCTCTCATGGGTTCCAATCCCGGAACGATCGATTCGTACAACCGCTCCGTGCTCGATTCGTGTGACGTGCCTGCCGGTTCTACGCTGGTACAAACCTCAACACGGCCGGTGTTCGATGCCACGGGGCAGCGATATCGCAGCATGTGGTACGTGTACGCGTCGCCCTTAGAAGCCGCTGACACCTCCGAGTTCTTCGGTCTCACGACCGGTATCCCGGCACCCGTCTCGCTCAAACAAGCCTGCAAGTTCGGGCAACGACCATCGGCGTTGGTGCTGTCCTCATCCACAGCGGGCGAGCCCGTCGCGATCGACCCCGACATCGACCGTGAAGCTGCCTCGGCGGTGAGATACGACGGCTTGTGGGCGGACCAGGCAGCCGACGTGGTCAACGGTGCTGATCCCCCCGTCGGGACGCGCTCATTCTTTCGTCTTCGCCTCGCCCAGCGTGAAGTGGCAGGGGTTTTCGGAGTCATCGGCCCGGCCGCGATCGATTCCTGAGCACCGTCGCACGGTGGGCGATACCGAGAGAATCGATGGGCGTCGGACTCCACACATCATCACGCTCGAAACCGATGATTTCCGGCTTCGATCTGGTCGAGCCCAGAACCGTCCGCTGAAGGATGCCGCCGCCATCCGGACGGTTCTGAGCGCTCGCGCCGACCCATATCGAAGGACCCAGGTCGTCTCAGACGCCGGTCTACAAACGGACACTCCATCCTACGATCGAGCGCATCCTCGGCTCAGAACACTCGCCAGCGCTGCGTAGCGGATCGGGTACCAAGCACAGGTGGTGTCAGTCTGCAGCGACCGCGTCCGGCTAGCCGTAGTACCTTCGCTTGTCATGAGATTGTCCGAGGCGCTGTACGGGTCCTGAATCCGGGTTCGCTCGACGAGCGCGAGACATACGACCTGAGGTGCAACGGCACCATCCAATGTGGTGTGTTACCCGTCGGGTCGGCATTGTTGCATGCGTCTCGTTGGTTGTCGCGTCGTGTTCGACCGGTGGCACCGCGACCGAACCGTCCGCCGATGTCAATGTGGGACTCGCTGTCACGGTTGCGGAAACATCGGTCAACGTCGATGGCGGCGTCCTGCAGATCAGAGTCGTCGGACCGGTCAACGCCGCGGACACGCTGATCGCGATCCATGGTGGCCCTGGGTTGAGCCTCGAAGCAATGGCCGTCTACGAGACTCTGGCGGGACCGGATCGACAAGTCGTTAGCTATGACCAGCGCGGCGTTGGACGATCCACCGTCCCCGACGACCTCGACTACAGCCTTGACGCCCACGTCGCCGACCTCGAAGCGTTCCGCAACGCACTTGGTGCCGAGAATGTGCAACTTGTCGGCCAGTCATGGGGTGGGGCGGTTGCCGCTGCCTACGCGGCAACCTATCCAGACCGGGTGAGTGCGCTCGTGCTTGTGGGCGCAGTGCCATTGGACCGCGCCGAGTACCTGGCCGGACAAGACCGGTTCCAGGCGCGTGTCACCGAACTCCAACATCTCGACATCATCGATGATGTCATCCCCTCGATCGAACACGGATCGTGTTTGGCCGCCTTGTCGGCCGTCCTGCCTGCCTACCTCGACGACCCAGCGTCAAGAACTCCCGTGACGGTCACGTCCTGCAACGCAGAAACGGCGCGGGCGACCTACGAAACATTCATCGCCGACGAAACCGTCCCCGACTATGCCGACAAGTTGGCCGCGTTTGCCTCTCCTGCGTTGCTGCTCTCGGGCGAACACGATGTCTTCGGACCCGAGTGGATCAAGCGCTACCAAGAACTCCTCGAAAACGCGCCCACCGACACCGTGCTCATCACCGACGCCGGACATCTCGTCACCACCGAACAGACAGACTTGACCCTGTCAGCGATCACAGCATTCCTCCACGATCGAGCCGGACCCTGAGAGTGCGCAGCAGTGAGGTCTGCCGCTCTACCTCGGCCCACACCAGTCGTCGGCGTCCACTCGGAAACCGGTTCTGCGATCGGTGTCCACCGGCCGCCTCGAGCGGCAGGCCTTTTGTATCTGCTGTCTCAATAGCCGATCGGCATGTGAGACGCCTGGGTCCGCAACAGCGGAGACGGTGGCGGCACCAAGAACCGTCCGTTTCGCCTTGGCGGACACGTGTCGGGCGCTCGATTCTGGTTGATATGCCCGTGAAAGTGTGACGTCACGTAAGGGCCTGAGTGATGATGGA
>CALFRK010000157.1 GCA_937919625.1 uncultured Ilumatobacter sp. | reverse complement strand
GAATCAGCGGTTCGCCAAATTCACTCGATACGCAAACCTGAGATCGCACGACTGATGACAGCTGCTGGATCTGTTCGGTGCCTTCGAAGATGTCGTGGATCACTGTCGGGCGTCTCGCCCGTGTTTTGTGGTGTCGGCCAGTCCGCTGACCAGGGGTTTCGCGTTCCGCTCGTCCCGTCCGTGCGGGCAGGTTCGCCGAGTTGTAGGGATGAGTAGGGATGGAACGAACCCCGAACCAACCGTCGTTGCGTATAAGCTACGGCCATGGTCGACACAGCGACATTGGTGCGTTCAGCTCGCGAGCGAGCGGGGATGTCGGCTCGCGACTTGGCCGCAGCGTCGGGTGTCTCCCCGTCGACGGTCTCGAGGGTCGAGCAAGGCAAGATCAATCCGACCGTGGCGATGCTCGAACGACTCCTCAAAGCCTCCGGCAACAACCTCGAGGTCCGGATCAGCCCCCGCGCCGAGCGTCCGACGCTCGACGCCGTGCGCGCCCACCGCGGAGACATCGACGAGATCGTCGCGTCGTACGGCGCCAGCAACGTGCGGGTGTTCGGCTCGGTCGCCCGCGACGACGCGGGCGAGGAGTCCGATGTCGACCTGCTGATCGACGTCCCCTCCGGCACCGGCCTCATCACCGTCGAGCGCATCACAGAAGCAATCGAAGCCGTCGTCCCGTGGCGCGTCGACGTCGTCACCAGCGGCGCCGCACGCGGCACGATGGCACACATCCTCGATGAAGCGATCGCTCTGTGAACGACGACCAGCGACGACTCCACGACATCCTCGCTGCGATCGGCGACGCTGAACTCATCGTGCACCGGGGACACGCCGCGTTCGACGCCGATCCACTCACCGTGCGAGCAGCGAAGAACATCGTGACCGAGATCGGCGAAGCGACCAAGGCGCTCTCGACCGCGACGACGAGCGCCATCGCCGACGTGCCGTGGCGAGCGATCGCCGGCATGCGCGACCGGACGATCCATCGCTACCCCGAGGTCGACCTCGACGTACTCTGGGACACCCTCGAACACGACCTTCCCGACGTCGCCCTCCGAATCCGCGAGTACCTCGGTACGACTGACGGCTGACTCGTCTTCTCGAACGAGACACATTGCGGGGCGAAAAGCGCAGAGGCCCGCCGAAGCGGGCCTCGCACCCAGCCACCGAAGCGACTGGGGGAATAGCTGAAGAGTACCAAACCTGCCCTGAACTGGGTGATCGAAAAGGAGAGGCGGCGGTTGACGCTCCCGACGGGTCGCAAGGTGAAGCCCATCGGGCAAGTCGGACGGCGGGCCCACCGCTGCCGCAGACACTCCGATCGACGGAGCGCGAGCAGCACAGGCGGGCGGCCTCCGGACCAACCCAACGATGAACGACACCGGGCAAACCGCCGGCGCCGACAGTGATTATGCGCTACCCGCTACCGCCCGAGACCCGACCGACTTCGCATGATATGTGGGTGTCGTTGAGGCCCGTAATGTCCTTGCCGGGGGGTTTGATGGTGAGGAGCTCGTGATGCGTTGGAAGCCAGTTGGCGAGCCAGGTTTCGTCGACCTCACGTGCCGCAACTGCGAGCATTGCCTCGACAGCGTCGTCGGTGTCGGGATGCTCGTTGTTCCACGTCCCGTCGTTCAGGTCGATAAACAGCACGAGGCATGCCCATGCCGCCCGCTTGTTGCCGTCGGGCAGCGGATGATTCCATGCGATCCGACACGCGAGTATCCCGGCCTTGTCGTACACGTCTGGGTAGAAGTCGGTGGCGCCGAATCCGGCTTGCGGTGCGTGGAGTGCTGAGTCGGCAAGTTCGACGCGGCTGGCCCCGATGAGCGTTGCCGCGTTGATGCCTGTGACGTGCTCGGCGAGATACCAGAACTCAGCGAGGCTGAGATAGCGGGTCACTTGGCGAGGCGGTCGAGGATCTCCCGGTCGCGCTCGAGCAGCTTCTTGGCGCGGGCGGTGAAGTCCTCGTCGGAGCGGACGCGTTCGATCTCGGCGGCCAGCGCATCGATGATCAGCTGGTTGACGCTGTCACCGCGGACTCGAGCTACAGCTTCTGCGTCGTCGGCGAGATCGTCGGGCAATCGAACGGTGGTCTGCTTTGCCATGACATCATGATATCACGATGCGAATCGGCCGAACCGTTGCATTTCAACGACGCATACCGCCGGAGGCCGAGTGGTCGCTCGTTCGCTACGGGTTGTGACTACCGAGTGGTTTAGAGACAGCGACCGAGTGGTTTAGAGACAGCGAC
>CALFRK010000156.1 GCA_937919625.1 uncultured Ilumatobacter sp. | reverse complement strand
ACGGAAGCAGACCCGGATGCAGTGAGACGTGCCCTTTTGTGACTCTCAGCCCCAGTTCGCCGAAGCGGGTCAGCACCTCTTCTTTGACTTGACCGGTCATGCCGGGCTGCTGAGCACCGGCGTGAGCGGGGGTGTGCGAGTAGCAGTCGGTAGGGATCGCGCCGAACTCCGCCGGCTGCTGGCGGAAGCCGAAACCTGACCGGATCCGGCGATAGGCCTCGGCCAGTCGCCCGGTGACGTCGTCGGGCGCGCCTTGATCGACAGCTGACCAATAGGTCTCCTGAACGGCCAGCAGCAGCTTGGCGACCATGTGCCAGTAGACCGAACCGATGCCTTCGTAGCCGTACATGCTGCCGGAGCGTCCGGTGAACGAGTGGTGGTGGAACACCTGCTCGTACAACTCGGTGACCCAATCGCGAACGGACTCGGACAGGGTCGTCTGATCGAGCAAGGTGGCGAGCACGCCCGTGTTGATGATGTCGGGTCGGAAGCGCAGCCTGCCATCCGGATCGGTCGTCAAGATCCGTCGGAGCGAATCGTCGGCCGAACCGGCGAGCCACGGGGTCGCCGCAACGGCTTCAGGGGGCACGATGTTGCGTTCGAGGAACGGAGGCAGGGCGACGACCGGGTACAGCATGAACGTGTTCTGGTCGGCCCGATACATGCCGGAGGAGAACAGGGCGTCGATCAGATCGATCGAATCCTCGGGGTCGAGGGCACCGGACGACAACACTGCGACCTGCCCCTCGAGCATCGGGCCGAGGTGATCGACATGCGCCGTGTCGCCGGTTGGGAACGAGACCCGGTTGTACGAGTGGTACAGACCGTCGGCGCGTTGGGCGTCCCGGATCGACTGTTCCATGTGCTCGCCGGCCAGCTCACACAGATGTCGCAGGTCAGCGATCGACACGTCGAGCGAAGTGTTCTCGGTTCCCTCACCGACGCGTCGGCGATGCGCGGAACCGGCCGCGCCAAGGGCGTCGACGATCGAGCGCCGGGCGCGATCATCGATCGGCTCGGTCGCCGGCGGGATCTGTTCGAACACGTCGAGGATGTCGCCGACCCACACGGCGACCGAACTCGTGAACCCGACGCTGTCGGCATCGACGCCATCGAGCTGTGAGCTGACAAACCGCAGGTACCGGCGCAGGTGGTAGAGCGTGACCATCGAAAGCCCAGGCCCGGCCAGTGCGTTGTTGGCATCGTTCCACTCGGGGCGCTGTGTGTTGAGCCAGATGCCGCCGCCCGGCACGTAGCTGGTGAGCTTGGCGAGCGCCGGAACGAGCAACTTCTCGAGCAGCCCGACCCGCAGCAGTGCCCCGTCGGCGTCGACAACAAGCCTTCCGTCGGAACCGAGCCTCGCCTCGCGCTGGACGATGGCGTCCGCCCGCCGTTTGTCGAACGTGATCGTGTTCCTCGGATCACGGATCATCGCGTCGTGGTCGGCGAGCACGTATGGCACGTCGGCATACACGAAGACCGGGATTTCGAGCCACGTCCCGATCGCGCCTGGCTCGTGGTGCTCCCATGCTTCGAGCAGACGCAGCAAGTAAATGATCTGATGGT
>CALFRK010000155.1 GCA_937919625.1 uncultured Ilumatobacter sp. | reverse complement strand
AGAACGTCAACATCGAGCAACTGCGCGAGTTGGTGCGGGCGCACCTCGCCGGTTCGTGACGAACTACCGGTGAGCGAGGGTGTGATATGACGATCGAGCCCGAAGCGAAGAGTTGGGCGTGGGTGAACGAGCGGCCGTGCCCCGAGTGCGGGTTCGACGCCTCCTCCACCGACCCCCGCCAGGTTGCCGAATTGGTGCGTGCCAACGTCGGTGAATGGCAGCGACTGCTGAGCTCGCCGATCGAACTGGTCACCCGGCGCCCTGACGACGCGACCTGGTCGGCGCTCGAGTACGCCTGCCATGTGCGCGACGTCTACGAGTTGCTGGCCTATCGCTTCGACCGGTTGCTGACCGAGGATCGCCCGCTGTTCGAGGACTGGCATCCCGATCGCATTGCGGCGGAGCGCAACTATCCCGCTGAACACGATCCGGCCGGGGCGTTTACTCAGCTCGCCGACCAGGCCGAGCGAGTCGTCGAACACGCGATGGCGATGCCCGATGAGGGGTGGCAGCGATCGGGTGCGCGGGCCGATGGCTTGGTGTTCACCGCAGGCTGGCTGTCGACCTATCTCACCCATGACGTCGTCCATCACGTCCGCGACGTCGAACTTGGGCTGGCCCGTCTCTAGGCCGGCTGGTGGCGGATTCGTCCGG
Organism: uncultured Ilumatobacter sp.; assembly: GCA_937919625.1. Classification (GTDB taxonomy): domain Bacteria; phylum Actinomycetota; class Acidimicrobiia; order Acidimicrobiales; family Ilumatobacteraceae; genus Ilumatobacter. The sequence goes on along the minus strand of CALFRK010000155.1, from coordinate 2,006 downwards.
CCCATTCGTTCGGCCGCCGACTGCTCGGCCATGATTTGCGACGTGATCGAACACTATGAGGCCGCATGGAACGAGCTGACTGCCGACGGGGCCGGCTTTGCGATCGACGAGATCGAGGTGCGTGGCAACCCGATGCGGGTGTTTGCCAGCATCTTGCCGAACATGCGGTCGCTGTGGGAGATCGCCGCTCTCAACGGCGACAAGCCGTACATCGTGTTCGAGGACGAGCGCTACACCTATGCCGAGATCGACGCCCAGGTCCGAGCGCTTGCCCATCTGCTGCGGAGTGACTATGGGGTCGGCCCGGGGGATCGTGTCGCGATCGCCATGCGCAACTATCCGGAATGGGTGGTGGCGTACTGGGCGACGATCGCGATCGGCGCCGCCGTCGTCGGGATGAACGCCTGGTGGACCAGCCAGGAGATGGCGTTCGGTCTCGGCGACTCGACCCCCAAGGTGTTGATCGCCGATGACGAGCGGGTCGAGCGGGTAATCCCGCACCTCGACGAGTTGCGCGCCGCAAACCCGTTGCACCTGATCACCGTGCGCAGCGATCGTCCACTTCCTCCCGGCGCCTCGCGTTGGGCCTCGGTTGTTGATCCCTGCACCGCCCCGGCAGGTCTGCCGGATGCCGAGATCGATCCCGACGACGACGCCACGATCTTCTATACCTCCGGCACAACGGGCTCTCCGAAGGGTGCCCAGCTCACCCACCGCGGCTCGGTCCACAACGTGATGAACATCGTCTTCATGGCGATGGCAGGCTCCCTGGCGGAGGCGAAGGCGGTTGCCGCCGGTGACCTGCCGGCTCAGTCCCCCTCCGGCGATCCAGCGGCCGCGCCGGCGCCGGCTGTCTTCATGGCGCCGACGCCCCTGTTCCACGTCACCGCCAACAACTGCCTGCTCCAGCCGTGCACGCTCACTGGCGGCACGATCGTGTTCATGTACAAGTGGGATGCGGCGCGGGCACTCGAGTTGATCGAGCGCGAGCAGGTCACGAACTTCTCCGGTGTGCCGACCATGAGCCGGGAGATGCTGCTGCATCCCGACTGGGAGACCCGCGACACCTCCTCGTTGAAAGGGATGGGCGGCGGTGGGGCGGCGTTACAGCCTGACTTGGTCGAGAAGATCGACAGGTCGCTCGAGAGCGGCGGGCCAGCGACCGGCTACGGCCTGACCGAAACGCATGGCATCGTCACCGCCAACTCGGCCAAGATGTACACCGAGAAGCCGGCGTCGTGCGGGCGTGTCGTACCGACCCTCGAGGCGCGCCTCGAAGACGAGAGCGGCAACGTGCTCGAACCCGGTCCCAACGTGTTGGGAGAACTGAGTGTCCGCGGTGCGACCGTGATCAAGGGGTATCTCAATCGCGAGAAAGAAACCGCTGAAGGTATTCGCGACGGGTGGTTTCACACCGGCGACATCGCACGTATCGACGAGGACGGGTTCGTGTTCATCGTCGACCGCGCCAAAGACATGGTGATTCGAGGCGGCGAGAACATCTACTGCTCCGAGGTCGAGTCCGCGATCTATGAGCATCCCGCCATTGCAGAGGCCGCAGTGTTCGGGATTTCCGACGACCGGCTCGGTGAGATTGTCGCTGCTGCCATCGTGCTGCGGCCCGACGAATCGCTGAGCCAAGAAGAACTGTCCGATTTCCTGGCAGAGCGAATCGCCAAGTTCAAGATCCCCGCCACGGTGTGGTTCCGCTCCGAACAGCTCCCGCGCAATGCAAACGGCAAGTTCATGAAGCGCGAGCTCCGTGAGGAACTCACCGGCGGCTGAAGCCATCTTGCGGGTCGTGACGACCCGCCGTCAGACGACGACTGGCGACCGTGTCGAGCGTCTCAGCGATCGCAGGCTCAGCAGCCAACGAACACGCTGCCAACGGGTCAGGGGTTGGCGTATCGCGGCAAGCACGGCACCGGACGTCAACATCGCGTCGTCGACGAGACGCCAGGCAGCGTTGTCGGCGCCCATCGTTGTCGCTCCGAACGTGACCGAGG
>CALFRK010000154.1 GCA_937919625.1 uncultured Ilumatobacter sp. | reverse complement strand
CCCCCGCCACCAAGAAAGCCCTGGTCAGCCACTATGGCGGGCCAGGGCTTCGTCGCTCAAAGAGCTCGTTGAAGCGGAAAATGTACCAACCATGTACCAAGTAGGTCGCGCTTTGTGCCTGGTAGATGGTGGTGCGCGCCGAACGCGACGATTGGGTCAGAACCCGAAGGTCGTAGACGGTTCCGCTCGGATCGACCATGTTGATTCGGCTGTGGGTTCGGCTCGGCGAGGTCCTCCCAGTAAACGACGTAAATGACCGTGCGCTGAGCGAATGCTCCCGCGATGGCTGGTCGGCACCTGTTGAGGGGGATCGGTCGATGTCCATCGTTCAAGTACACGACGTCACAGCACCCGCCTGCGCGTGACACCACGATCGACGGGACCTCATCCGGGCTCAGGAGCGTGTCCATCGCTGTCGCGTTCGGACCTGGTCGAGGCAGGCGATCGCGTCGAGCGAGCCTGTTGGGTCGAGCCAGACTCTTGCTTCGAACATCGCCGCGGCGTCGTCCCACTGCCGCCGTCGCCAGGCGCACAGCGCGAGTCCGTGCAGGCAGCGCAGGAACGGCCGGTTGTCGATGTAGCCGCGCGGAAGTACACCGTTGAAGCCGGAGGGGAGCGACGCTTCGGCGACCGCTACCCCAACTTCGTACAGCTCGCGGGCGGGGCCTGGCCCACGGGCTTCGAACGCGATGAGCCCAAGGTGTGCCCAGGCGTCGACGCAGCGCCGGTCGATGGCGAGCAGATCGTTGAGCACGCGGATGGCATCGCGTTGCAGGCCGGCGTGGTGGAGTTCGACCGCTTCGACGATTGGGTCGCTGTCCCAGTCGTCCTCGTCCACCCCGGGCAACACCTGTTCCATCTCGAAGCTCGGCCGCACCCCGGCTTCGATCACGTCGATGAGCAGAGCGGGCAGCGGTTCATCGGGCTCACCCCAGTACTCGTGGCTCGGGTCCCAGTCGCCGCGCGGGCACAGTGCGAGTCGAGCTGCGGGGATGGCGATGCCGGTGCCAGCGAAGGCCGGGTAGTGCCAGGTCGGGACCGATACCAGCTGGAGGGGCGGGAGCGGATCGACACGGGACCAACGCCGGTAGGCATCGAGCAGACGACGCGTCTGGCGGTGCGCCGGCGGGCTTGGTGTGACATCAAGGAGAGAGACGGTGTGGAGTTGGCTGTCGCGACGGCAGTGGGCGACGAGGCCTCGACGTTCCTCGCCCGAATAGTCGATCGAGTCGACCAGAACATCGGTGCCGACCACTCTGCCGGCGAACGGGAAGACGCACTCCTCCTCGAACGCCTGACGGAACGCCCAAAGTTGCTCGTCCTCCCCGTACGCATCGACGATTACCTCGTCGATCAGCTCATCGATCTCATCACCCATCACATCGGACACTACGGCCCGCACCGCGGCGCGTAGCGTTGGTCGACAACGATTGATCGCCCAACGGCAGCGCGAGCAGACTGGCATTGCTCAGCGAGCCGAGTTCGACGTCGGGCTCAAGCAGTTCATGACCACCTTCGACACCGTGCTGCCGCGCCCCGAGGCCTTGCCATTCGTCGACGCGGTCAATCTGTACGGCGAGATCCAGGTGCTCACCCGTCGCCGCTATCGTGACGAGGTCGATGGTGACTTCGACCCGCACAAGTACAAGGAGAAGGTGCGCCGTCTGATCGACCAGCACATCACGGTGCTCGACCTCTCCCAGCGGATCGCCCCGATCAAGGTCACCGACGCCGAGTTCGCCGAACACGTCCGCGGCATCGTGTCGCCGCGCACCAAGGCGTCGGAGATGGAACACGCTATCCGCCACCACATCCGCGAACACGTCGATGAGAACCCCGCTTACTACGACCGGCTCTCTCAGCGTGTTGACGAGATCCTCGACAAGCTCGAAGACCGCTGGGAACAGATCGCGCTGTTCGAAGAGATCATCAGCGAGATCAACGCCGGCCGCACCGACGAAGCCGATATTGGGCTCGATCCGGCGACGGAGCTGCCGTTCCACGGGCTGATGGCCGAACGCGTCTCCAGCTCCGACGGCGCCGCCGCCGACAGGCTGACTGCCCTCACCCGTTCGCTCGTCGCTGACGTGCGCGGGCAGATCGCCGTGGTCGGGTTCTGGGAGAACAGCACCAAGCAGGACGAGCTCCGCAAGGCCGTCAAGCGGAGCCTCGACGACAGCAACCTGTTCGTCTACGACGACCTCGACGAACTCGCCGTCGACCTCGTTGCGCTCGCCAAGGCCAACCGGCAGAGGTTGCGATGAGCGTCGGCGTCCACGCACTCGATTCGCTCACCGCGGGGACCTCGTGTTCACGATCGCCCCACCGACCGATCGAACGACCTTGGAGATAACGGTCGACCGCGACGCGTCGCTGATTCTCCGAGTGCCGACCTGCGCTGCGCGTGAACGAGTCGAGCGGTTCATCGAATCGAAGCGACCGTGGGTGTACCGCAAGCTTGCCGAGAAGGACGCCCTCGTCGCGCCGCCGATCCGCAAGCAGTTCGTCGACGGGGAAGGCTTCGCTTACCTCGGACGCAACTACCGGCTCAAGATCGATGACACGGTGGACGGCGTTCGTCTCGACCGTGGGCGGTTTCTGAGGTCGCGGGCGACCGCCGCGGATGGCGATGCAACGATGCGCAGGTGGTAGGTCCGCACCGGGCAGATGTGGCTTCAGCGCCGAGTTGGACCGTGGGCTAGCCGTATGGGTGCGGCCGGCGTCGGCGTCGCCGTGCGCGACCTTGGCTACCGGTGGGGCTCGACGAACGGCAACACCCACATCAATATCCACTGGGCAACGCTGCAGCTTGCGCCGAGCCTCGTCGACTACGTCATCGTGCACGAACTCGCCCACCTCAAAGGGCTCAACCACACCGACCGCTACTGGGCCGAAGTCGCCCGCGGCATGCCTGACTACGAACGCCGGCGCGACGAACTCACCACCGCCGGTGTGAAGATCTGGACCTGCCGAGGCTGACCGACGCAGGCGACCGCTCTGGTGCGTGAGGTTTGACCTGTGTGAGCTCGAAGTGGCGAACATTCACCCTTGTCGGTGGGCATTCCGACCGAACTCTGTGACAGCCCATCGCTACAGTGATTGTCATGACGACCGCTCCACTGACTTCCGAGACGCTGCGCCGGCAGGTTAAGGCTGTGGTCACGCCCTACGGCTTGTCGGTCGATGAGTTCGTAGCATCCGACGTGGACGATCTTCCGAGCGACGAGCTCCGCGACCTTTGGCTGATGGTCAAGGGAGCCTTGGCGCCCTCGCAGTAGCCGGTACTGCGGCGTGGCGAACCTCATCGAGTCGGCCGAAGCGTTCGCATCTATCCTGACCGAGGTCGTCAACGGCACCGTCTCGACAGGCGTTCGTTTCGTGGTGACACCGTTCGAGGGTCCACCGGAGCTCGCCTGGGTGTACCCGGAGGGATCGACCCCGGCGAACGTCTCGTTGATTCCCATCGTCGCTGGGCTTACGGACGGAGAGCCGCCTCGGTTGTGGCTCCGCACCTCATTCCAAGTGCGGCTCGACGACACAGGAGATCATCTCGCTGTGCAGCAGTCCGTGTTCGGCCTGGTCATCGACGAGAAGACCAAGCGACCAGCCGTGCGCGTCGAGTACGACCGCGACAAGGGGAACGAGCCCGACGACAACAACCCTGCCCGGCACCGGCGTAGTGCGGCACATGTGCAGATCCATGGCTCCTCGGAGGAGCTTGCATACGTCCAAGGCCTCAACGGCGACCGCCAGCTCCGTGGCCTGGAGAAGTTCCACATCCCAGTTGGCGGTCGGCGCTTCCGACCCTCGATCGAGGACTTCATCGAGTTCCTCTGGACTGAGCGTCTCATCGCTGGGCTGCATCCGGGATGGGAGGACGTACTGACCCGCGATCGGTCGGATTGGCTCGCACTCCAGCTTCGCGCCGCCGTGCGCAGCGACCCATTCACGGCAGTGTCTCAGCTCCAGGCAATGGGCTATACAGTTGAGCCTCCGTAAGATCGACCGGCCCCCGTGACTTATCATTCTCGGCCAGACTGACCCGATGAGCCTGTACGAATTGGCCGGCGCCGGGATTGAGACGGATCGATGAGACAGGAATGATTCCCGACCTCGACCTCGCCAGAGTCCGCAAGTGGATCGACCAACGGAACGCCGACATGCCGCCGCGGGCGCGCGATCAGATCCGCAACGAGATCGACGTCACCGATCGCACGATCACTGTGCTGGAATGTCGGCCACCTTGGCGCAAGGACTTTGGACCGGAGTGGACCCGCTTCCCGATCTGCCGGTTCCGCTACACGAAGGTGCGCAAGGAGTGGTCGCTGTACTGGCGCGATCGGAACCTGAAGTTCCACGAGTACGACCTCAAGGGACCGACACCACACCTCGACGAACTCATCGAGGAAGTCAAGCTCGACCGCACTGGGATCTTCTGGGGCTGACCGCTCAACCCGACGTCGTCGGTCGATCAGAGGCAATCGCCTCGGGGACCGACTGCTGCGCCGGGCCCGCACGAATGATGCCTGCGATGATCGCCGAGTCGACCGGGCAGTAGCCCGTTGCGTCGACGCCGACGTTGATCATCCGACCCTGCTGGGCCCAGCGGTCGTGGACGTGGCCGTGCAGCAGCCATCCGCCCTTGTCAGCCGGCCGATGCTCAATGAACCGGTCACGATGCTGGCTGTCACCACGGTACGGGAAGTGGCAGACCACGACGGATGTGCCGCCGACGTCGACACGCGTTGATCCCTGCACGATCTCGTCGAAGCCGGCATCGAGATAGCGCTCGGTCCATCCGTCCGCTCGGCGCCCATGTCCGGCCCAGCACCGATCATGGTTGCCGGAGATGAGGATCTTGCGGCCGTGCAGTGCCTGGGCCATCGGAAGCGTGTCGGCGATCTTGCCGAGAGCAAAGTCGCCGACGACCCACACCGTGTCCTCGGCTGCGATCGACTCATTCCAGTTCTCGATGAGGGCGTTGTTCATCGCCTCCACGTCGCGGAACGGCCGGTTGCAGTAGTCGATGATGTTGCGGTGGCCGAGATGGAGGTCGGCCGTGAACCACGTCGTCATGGCTCGACCTCCTGCTCATCCCGCGTCGGGCTCGGCGCGATCTGTCCGGTGTCCGGGGGAGTCGGCCGGCGGATGTCGAGCGTGGCCAGATCGAGGATCAGCCAGCCGCCGATGGTGTCGCCGTCGCAGCTGAGCCCAATCGTCCGTGTCGACTGCCACGCGATCGCGCCGGACCGTTCGGTCGTGACTCGATCGATCCAGGAGAGTTCAGTGTCGTGGGCGTGGTGCCAATGCCCGTGGAACACGATGCGCGGGATGGTCGTCTCGACTGCTGTCGAGATGAACGATCGGACCTGATCGGTGCGGACCTGATCCTCGGCTGGCAGTCGCCACGCTGCCAGGTCGAGCCCCGCCGGCGCGTCATGAGCGATGAGCACGTCGAGAGGTGCCGCTCCGAGGCGCGCGACATCGGAGCCGTCTGTCATCTCGTTCGGCCACCAGTCGATGCCGTGCGTGCGATCGCGCCAATCGACAGAGAACGCTCCGCCAAGGAAGCCGAACGTGAGGCCTCCGAGACGGATCCGCGCTCCGCGCGGGATGTAGGTCACGTGATCGGTCAGGGCGACCGGCGCTGCGTTCTCGCGATGCTCAGCGAGAGCAGCGTGATCGTCGTGGTTCCCGTCGATGAACCAGAACTCGACGCCGTGGCGCGCGCATGCGGTATCAACTGCGGTCAAGAACCGAGGCCCGTCTGAATGGTTTGGGAAATAGCCGAAGTCGCCGACCTGAATCACGATCGGACAGCCCTGCTCGAACGCCGTTCTCGCAAGCCCCTCCACCCAGGGAGTGTTCCCGTGAGTGTCGCCCGCCACGAGCACGCGACGAACGTCGTCTCGTGAAGTGATCGCGGTGTCCATGTGACCAGTTTGACCACCGAGTCGACCAGACCGTGGATGAGTTTCGATCAGCCCGAGCGGTACACGGCAGAAATGAAACGACCGTTCCGAAAATGAGCTGCATCCGCTGAAGCCGTTTGCGTCACCGTGCAGTGGGCGAGCTGACCGGCGCCGGTTTCGACTCGGCGAGTCTCTGCAGGATTGGCCACTCCGGGATCTCCGAAAAGGCTCGAAGGCGCCGCAAGTGGAGAGCTACCTTCCTGGGTGATCTCGAAGTGAAGTGACGGACTCTCGATCATTCTGATCTAACGATTGAGATTCTCGCGAACGGGCCGCTGAGGAAGCCTGTGACTCTTCGGCGATGGCGGCGTGACGGGTCAGGGTGCTCAGGTGCCGTTGTACAACCGATCGATGTCGATGAGTTCGACATCGGCGCGTTTGCCAGCAGCGATCTTGAGACTGCTCTCGAATCCCGACGCCGAGAACAACAGGAGGTTCCCCTCGGCTGCAGCTGGTTGCTTCTTGGCGATGAGTTCTCTCAGCTCTTCAAGGCGCGTGAGGTCGCCCAGCGTTCGTTTCGACGTGGTGTGTTTCGCTTCGCCGATAGCCAGCACGCGAGACGAGCCGTCCTGCTCACGGGTCAGTGCTACGACGTCGACCTCGTGCTGGGTTCGCTGGGCGGTGTCATTGACAACGGCGGGCCCGACCGACGCAACCTGTCCGCCGACCGTGCCCGAGGATGCAAATCGGAAGGTGAACTCGCGAGCGAGGTTCTCGAAGTGCGGCCCGAGGACGTGGGTTCGGAACCGAGGCTGGGCGTCTTCCCATGCCTCGGCGGTGCGTCGGTCCTCGAAGCGGGCGAGATCCCGGCGCGTGACGACGTGATGGAATCGGACGATTGGGTCTGCGATCCGGTAGATCGGTCGGCGTGACCGGAGCGCGTCATCAATGGCTACGACGAAGCCTGCGTCTTCGAGGGCCCGGAGTGGGTGTTGGACGGAGCGTTGCTCGCGACCCAGCGCTTGAGCCACCGCTGCCTGGCTGGTGTTGCCGCTCGCGATCGCCGCAACGACGGAGTGGTAGAGCGCCCGGTCAGAAAGCGCCCGCTCCTCGGTCAGGAGATAGTCGTCTTCGCGGAACAATGCGCTCGCCGGGCTGAGGGGACCGGCGGCGAGCCACTTGGCGAAGTCTCCAGCCCGCTTCGGAGGACTGGCTGGAAGAAGATCGCGGTAGCCCGGTGTCCCACCGACGACAGCATCAACAAGGAACGCTGTGGCCGGGTTGGTGATGCCCCAGAACTCGGCGGACGTCCGGTAGTCAAAGGTGCGGACCACGACATCGGTCGATGCTCTCCCGCGCAGGGCTTGCGTTCCTTCGAGGAGGCCAGCCATCACGGAGAGCGCCGATCCGCACAGGATCAGTCGGAGCGCACCGTCTCCGTCGCGCGTTCGATCGATGAATCGTTGGAGTAGCGACGGCAGCTCGGGGGAGTGATTCATAAGGTACGGGAACTCATCGATCACGACGACAGCGCTGCCGTCTTTCGACGGAAGGTCTTCGAGTACAGCAAGAGCGTCTTCCCAGCTGTCGATCGCGAGTCGACCTCCAGGTATGCCGAGGTGCTCACCGAGCGCTGCGCCAAATCCGGCCAAGGCTTGACTTTGTTCCTCTTCGACCGCCTGATAGTAGAAACCACCGACTGCCGTTGCGAGGCGGCGGAGTAGGTACGACTTGCCTTGCCGTCGCCGGCCACGCACCAATGCTAGGCGGGTCCCTGGGCCTGGCTGCTCGACGAAGCTGGTGAGGTCACTCCACTCCGATTCGCGAGCGAACAACTCTGGGGGGCGATCCATGCTATCAATACTAACACGAATTTGTATAAGTCGAGTTTGTATTCAACGCGTCTCAGCAAGAACCGTGATTACAAGCCTAAGTTTGTGAAAGTGCAGCTTGTAGTTCTGGACGCATGACTTCGAGGCAGGCGCGGACGCGTTGTACCTCGGCACAAGGAAGTAGGCGATCTCGCGTACTTCTGCGAGCATGATCGGGCCGATTCCGACAGACTCGAACTCCCCGACGAGCGCCGTCAGGTCACCGAGTGCGGCAGCGGGTCACCGTGGCAAATCCTGGCGACTGATCACGATGCTTGAACTCGCTGGTGTGTCATCCGAGTCCGCTGGCTCGCCATCGGGACTCGTTCTCTGTCATCCAGTTGATGAGCGCCACGCCTTCCGACGGCATGCGGGCGTTTCCGGTAAGTAGATCGATCGCCGTCTGGGCAACGGAGACTTGGGGGTAGTCGCCGTCGATTCGAAGGCGGTCGAAGACGATCGGATCGAACGGCTGAGCGAGAACGACGTTGGCGCCGGTCCGGGTGGGAAGCAGTCGGCCGAGCTTCGCCAGTCGCTCGGGATCATCGGTGTAGATGACAGCGGTCTCCGCAGCAGTGACCGAGACGAGCCCACGTGCGGCAAACGATCCGCTCACCGCCCAACGGCGGGGACTCTTTCCGGCGAGGTCGTTGAGCAGTCGCTCGGGTCCGCTCGATGCGACCCACGTCGACGTTTCGTTGCTGTCGAAGAGTGAGTACGTGGCTGCGAGCTGGCGCAGAAGCGCCTCCCACATCACGCTCGTCACCGGCCTGCGGGGAGCGCGCTCGATGAGTCGCTCGTCAACGAGCGCCTGGAGCACCCGCGAGACATAGCCGTTGTCGACATCGAGCCGCGCCGAAAGGTCGCTGGCGGTGTAGGGAGGTCGGACCTCTGCGAGGGTCCTCATGAGCCCCCAGGCGCGCGGACCGCGAAGCGTCGGGCCCGTCGTGGGCGGTGGGTTGGGGTCGCGTTGGGCGCCGTCGGCGCGAAGCACGATCGGCGGCTTGCTCAGGCTCACGTCGATATTGCCGGTGCTGTCGACATAGCTGGCTCCGCGTTCGCGGAGCAGTGCCTGTGTGCGCGGGCTCAGCCAATCGGCGTAGACGATGACCGGTCGGTCGGGCAGTGTGAGTCGGTCGAGCGAGCGTGGGTCGAGCCGCTTGGTCGTCTTGACCTCGATAACGGCGACAGCTTCATCGTTGACGGAGAACTCGATATCTCCGCCTCTCTCGTTGCGGGCAGGAACGCGCAGCGTCCAGGCTGCAGGGAGGAGTGCGCGGAGCTGTTCGACGGTCGCATCGAGGCGTTGCCGGGTTGCCTCGGGGATCGCGGGTCGAGCCATGACCCCAGCGTAGGTGGATCTGGCTAGCGAGTCAATCTGTCTGTGACCGACAAATCAGGCTGTCAGGCACAACTTCTAACGATTCTTCTAACGAACTATCCGTCACGAACTGTTATCCACAGGCACGAAACGTCATATCGATATCACGAAGCCCCAGCTAGATGGCACGATCTGACACAGGCCGTCACAGCCCGACACCACCCTGACTCGGCTCATAACCCGAAGGTCGCATGTTCAAATCCTGCCCCCGCCACCAACGTAATACCAGGTCAGAGGCCCTTTCCGACACTTCGTCGGAACGGGTCTCTTGCCGTTTTCGGCCCGCTGTACAACACCAGCTGTTGTACAGCGCCGACACTCCGACGGAGTCATTGCCGTTGGTGGCGGCAATCGCGGAGCGCCTGCCGGGTTCACCTGGGGTCTCGCGTCGGCGCTTCACGACTCGCGAACACACCTGCTCGGCGAAGGCACTGACCTTCGGGTCGGGGACTACCTCGTCCGAGGAGGCAGACCGAACGCACAAGAGCGCAGTCTTCTGGGTGATCGTGCCAATTGTCAGCGACCACCAGGGAACGCTTCATTCGTTCCGATCCCGCCCGCATTGGAGACGTTAGACCGAGACGGCGGTGGACTGTGGTCGTGCGGACGGCCACAGTCCTTGTGCTGATCTGGTGATACAGCTGTCGGTAGTGTTGGCGACATGAGTTCTGCTATCGGCGTTGCGAGCGACACGTCGAGCGTCGTCGCGGCGAGGGTGGTCGAGCGGTGGCGTGGGACGTCGCCTGGCGAGAAGCTCGATCAGGTGGCCGAGCTGAATCGGACGTGCGAACAGCTGTCTGAGGCCGGTGTCCGTGTTCGTTATCCGGGGGCTGGTGATGACGAGGTGCGGTATCGAGTGTTGGCGTTGCGGCTCGGCCGTGATGCGATGGTCGAGGTGTACGGCTGGGACCCGTCGATTGAAGGCTGGTAGCTCGTGACGCCACTCGAGCATGTGGTGGCGATCGGGCGGATCCTCGATGAGCTCGGTATTGCGTGGGTGCTTGGTGGATCGCTGGCGAGTTCGATCGTGGGCGAGCCGCGTTCCACGATGGATATCGATGTCGCTGTCCAACTAGAGGTAGGACGCGTCCATGACCTCGTTGCTGCGGTCTGCGACGACTACTACGTGAGCGAGGACATGGTGCGCGACGCTTTGACGAATGCTTCGTCGTTCAATCTGATCCATTTCGGGTCGGGAATGAAGATTGATCTGTTCTCGCTCTCGGATGATCCATTGGATGTTCGTCAGCTCGCCCGAAGGCAACTGGTCGAGATCGAACCGGGAACCTCGATCTGGGTTGGTGCCGCTGATGATCAAGTGCTGCGCAAGTTGCGCTGGTATCGCCTCGGAGGAGAAGTGTCGGACCGGCAATGGCGCGACGTGGTGGCGATCCTTCAAGTC
>CALFRK010000153.1 GCA_937919625.1 uncultured Ilumatobacter sp. | reverse complement strand
GTACTCGTTGCCGTCGACATCCCAGACGTGGCTCCCTGCGCCGTGACTGATCCACACGGGAAACGGGCGCGTGCTCGACCAACTCGACGTGACGCCGCCTGGCATGACGGCGAGCGCCTGTTCGTACAGCTCGTTCGAGCGTCGATTCCGCGCCATGAACGTCGCCTCTTCGGCGAGGATCCGTGCGTCGATTGCGGTCGTTGCGGTCGTTGCAGACATGTTGTCTCCTTGTCCTGACTGATCAGTCAGTCTAGACTGTCTGTCGAGATCGAGCAACGAAATCCCCGAGCTTGCGGACCCACCACGCAGCCGGACCACACAACGGATCAGGAAGTCACCACGCAGATGTCGGCATCATCACCAACACCCACACTCACCCGTGCCGACTACATCTCTGCGGACGTCTTCGAACTGGAACGCCGGCGCATCTTCCACGGGGGGTGGTTCTTCGTCGGCCACGTCGCGTCGATTCCTGCCGGATCGTCACGCGTGCTCGACGTCGCCGGTGAGCAGGTCATTGTCACCTGCACCAGGGCGGGACAGTTCCACGCCTTCGCGAACGCCTGCCGCCACCGCGGCGCGATGTTGGTCGACCCGACCGACCCGACGGTGGTCGCTCCCGAGTGTGGGGCAGCGTCCATCCAATGCCCGTATCATGCGTGGACCTACGGGCTCGACGGTCGACTCCTCGCCACCCCACGGGTCGACCGCGACGACGTCGACCGCGACGCGACCGGGCTGTGGGCGTATCGAGCTGACGTCTGGAACGGCTTGGTCTTCGTCTCGCTCGCCCACGACGTGGCCCCGTTACGCGAGTGGCTCGTCGAGTCGAATCCCGCACTCGTCGGATTCGAGCACCTTGCGATCGCGGACATGGCGTTGGTGCAACGGACCGCATCGTCGGCTGCAGCAAACTGGAAGATCGTCGTCGAGAACTACCAAGAGTGCCTGCACTGCCCGGTCGTGCACCCCGAACTCGTCGAGGTGATCCCGCACTACCGAACCGGAGAGGTGGTCGATGCGGCGCGTCCCGACGGAGCTGTCGAATTCCTGAACGGGGCCAACAGCTACATGCAGGCGAGTACGGGAGCTGCGGAACTCCCGCTCCTTCCCGGTGTCGCGCCATCCGACGAGGGCGTCTACAACGGAACGAGCGTCTTTCCCAATCTGTTCTTCGACCTCACGGCGTCGGGCCTTGTGCTCACGACGCTCTTCCCGGTCGATCCCGACCGCACCCTGATCGTCGGGGAGTACCTGTTCGCGCCCGAGGTCGCAGCGTCGTCCGAGTACGACCCGACCGACGAGATCGCCTTCAACGAACTGATCGGCGCACAGGACATCGCCGTGTGCGAGCGGGTCCAGCGCGGGGTCGCATCGCGTGCCTTCACGACCGGGATTCTGACCACCAAGGACGATGCTGTCGTCGACTTCGACCGACAGTACCGGTCGGCGATGGACCCGCTTGCGCACCCGTTCCAAATCACCTAACGTCACTGAAATCATCTGACCCGGCGGCGGGTCAGATCAACTGAAACTGGGGAATCCATGGCCACTGACCGCCGACAGTTCATTCACCGCAGCGCCCAGTTCGGCGTGCTCCTCGGGGCCGGGGTCCCGCTGCTCCAGGCCTGCGGGAGCAGCGACAGCGGCGGCGACTCGAAGGCCGTGACCGACGCGATCGAGGACGGGCTCAAGCCGGAAGGCGGCCCGCTGCGAATCCTCAACTACGCCGACTATGTCAACCCCGACACCGTGGCCTCCTTCGAAGCGCAGTACGGCGTGAAGATCGAGATCACCACCTTCGACGTCGACGCCGAAGCGGTCACGAAGCTGGCCAACGGGTCGGTCGAGGTCGACGTGTTCCAGTCGGCGGCACCGAACACCCTCGGCCGGCTGATCGCCGGCGGCCTGCTGCAGCCCCTGAACGCGTCGTACATCCCGAACAAGGCCAACGTGCTGCCGACGTTCGACAACCCGTGGTACGACGAGGGCTCCGCGTACACCGTGCCCTACACCGTCTTCTCGTCCGGCATCGGCTACCGCACCGATCGCATCGACCCCGCCAAGGTCGAGGAGTTGGGCTGGGAAATCCTGTGGGACCCCGAGTACAAGGGCGTCACGTCGATCCTCGACGACTATCGCGAAGGGCTCTCGATGGCGCTGCTCCGTCAGGGCATCACCGACGTCAACACCACCGACAAAGCGTTGATCGAGCAGGCCGGCGCCGACCTCGGCGAGCTCACCGGGCTGATGAACATCAAGGTCAACATCGAGGGCTACAAGGACATCCCCGAAGGCGCGACGACGCTCGCGCACACGTGGAGCGGCGATCTGTTGGCGGGCGCCTACTCATACCTGCCTGAGGGCACCGACCCGTCGGTGCTGGGCTGGTGGTATCCGTCGGACGACGTCGGCGTCGTCAACAACGACTGCATGACCGTGACGGCGAATGCGAAGAACCCCGTGCTCGGCCATCTCTGGATCAATCATCTGATCGATGTCGCCAACGCCGAGGAGAACTTCAGTTGGAACGGCTACCTGCCTCCGATCACGGGGCTCGACGCCGACTACCTCATCGAGAACGAGTACGCACCGGAGAACCTGCGCGCCGCCGTGCTCGACGACGCGATCATCTCGAAGGGACTTCGATTCGAGCCCCTCGACATGGAGACCAACCAGCTCTGGGAACGGACGTGGTCAGCGTTCACCGCCGGCTAGCACACCCGGCCTGCGATGGCTGACGCCACCACCGCAGCGGTGACCGGCGGAGACGCCACGGCGCCGGGCGGGCATCGGTCGGGCACGGCGTTCTGGGCGGCGCTCGCATCGCCCGGCTCGCTGCTGCTCGTCGCGCTGTTCGTCGTGCCGGCCTATGCGATTCTCGCCGTTGCGTTCGGTGGCATCGACCCGATCCTGCGCACGACAGTGCCGGCCTGGAATCCGCTCGACTGGGATCTCGAGCGGTTCGGCGACGTGGTGAGCCGGGTGTTCGGCGGTGATCTCACCCGGGTGTTCCTCCGCACGGGGATTTTCGCCGGGCTCGCCCTCGTGGGCTGTTTCGTCATCGGCTACCCGGTCGCGTACTACGTCGCCCGCAAAGCCGGTCGAAATCGTGGCCTGCTGCTCGGACTGCTCGTGCTGCCGTTCTGGATCAGCTATCTGATGCGGATGCTCGCGTGGGTGAACCTCCTGCAGACCGACGGCTTCATCAATCGCATCCTTGGGTGGCTCCACCTCGGCTCCGGCAACCGGAACTGGCTCGACGGTGACTGGCCGACCGTGGTCTTCGGCCTCGTGTACGGATACATCCCGTTCTTCATCCTGCCGTTGTACGCAGCGCTCGAACGCCTCGACGGTCGACTGATCGAAGCCTCGCGGGACCTCGGTGCATCGTCGGCGTCGACGTTCCTGCGGGTGACGCTGCCGCTGTCGATCCCCGGGCTGATGGCCGCCTCCGTAATCATCCTGCTGCCGATGTGCGGTGACTACTACACGAACACCTATCTGACCGGTGGTTCGCCGCGGACCGAGATGGTCGGCAACCAGATCGAGTTCTTCCTCCGTGGATCGAGCCAACCGCAGGCCGGCGCGTCCCTCGTGATCATCCTGATGGCGTTCCTCACGATCGCCATGGCGTACTATCTCGCCTCGGTCGCGCGCAGCCAGCGAGAGTCGGCGAGTTGATGAAGCAGCGTCGGTTCGGTCCGCTGGCGATCGTCACGTGGCTCTACGTGCTGTGGTCGCTCGTGCCGGTGCTCATTGCCGTGCGCATCTCGTTCAACTCCGGCAAGAGCCGCTCGGCCTTCCAGTCGACGTCGTTCCGGTGGTACTGGGATGACCCCGCTTCGGTCTGGCAGGACGACGCGCTGCAGACAGCGCTCACCAACACGCTGAAGTTGGCCGGCCTCACGATGTTGATCGCCACCCCGGTCGGTGTGGCGATGGCCATCGGGCTCCAACGCTGGCGCGGTCGTGTGTCGCGCGGGGCGAACAACCTGATGTTGTTGCCGCTCGTCACGCCCGAGATCGTCGTCGGCGTCGCGCTGTTCCTCGTCTTCAGTCAGATCTACACCTCGGTTCCTCGTGGCTTCACGACCCAACTCCTCGGGCACATCACCTTCACGATGTCGTACGTGGTCATCATCGTCCGCGGACGCCTGATGTCGATCGGCACGCACTTCGAAGAGGCCGCCCGCGACCTCGGCGCGACTCGGACCCAGGCGCTGCGGATGGTGCTGTTGCCGCAGCTCGGGCCCGCCATCTTCGCCAGCCTGATGGTCGTGTTCGCCACGTCGGTCGACGACTTCGTGATCTCCTCGTTCCTGTCGACCGGCGCGTCGACCGAGACCGTGCCGATCAAGATCTACGCGAGCGCGCGCGCCGCGGCCACGCCGTCGGTCAACGCGCTGGCAACGGTGATGCTGGTGATCACGCTTGCTGCGGTGGGTGTGGCGGCGCTGGTGATGCGTCTCCTGCGACGTGCGGGCGTCGGTGACGGCTCCGGCCTCTCCAGCATGACGGGCTGAGGCCGCCGGCCGGTGAGCAGCGCTGTACCGGTGGGTGGCACTCGGCGACGTCGTCAGGCGCGCGGCCGACGTGCGCGGAGATGGTGCGGACAGTGCTCACCCGATTCGAGCACGGGGATCATCGCCTCCCAGGTGCGGATCTGTAAGGCGAGTTCGTCGGCTCCAATCGCGGCCTCGAACGTCGCTCGTTCACTTCCCGTCAGCCGCTCGAGCTCTTCACGTGCGACCACTCGATACCACGGATTCCGATCGACGAGTTCGATGTCGACGAAACCTGCGGCACGCAGCGCCCGTCGGTAGCGTGCCGGCGACGCCATTCCGAAGTCGAGGTCCTCGGCCGCGACGTACGCCTGCATCTCCGCCGACATCTCTCCGTCGTGTGACGTCAGCCAGTCGGAGGCGAGGAACCACCCGCCCGGGCGGAGGACCCGGAAGACGTCGATGGCGAGGGACTCCTTGTCGGCGATGTGCACGATCGAGTCCTTGCTGAACACGACGTTGAAGCTCGCATCGTCGAACGGGAGCGGACCGGGCTCAACACGTCGGATCTCGACGCGGTCGCCGAGTCCCTGGGCGTCCAGTCGGCCGCTTGCGATCTCACAGACCGGAGCTTCGACGTCGATGCCGATGACCTTACCCGCGTGCCCGGCGCTGACCAACACGCCCGTCGCGCCGCCGATTCCGCACCCGATGTCGAG
>CALFRK010000152.1 GCA_937919625.1 uncultured Ilumatobacter sp. | reverse complement strand
TGCAACGTACGCCCCCAGATCATCGACGATCAGGCTCGTTGGCACCATTTCCACGACCGCTGGCTGGCCCACACGAACATCTACAAGGGCTCGAACGAGGACTTCGAGTGGATCTGGCCGGGGCGTTCGATGGAATCGTGTGCCGACGAGTTGATCAAGAACGGCACTGATGTCGTGGTGCTGACTCGCGGCTCGGACGGGCTGTCGATCGTCACCGCCGACGGTGAAGCGCGGGCCCCGGCGCCGTTCGTCGCCGTCGTCGACACGGTCGGTGCGGGCGACACGATCGTTGCGGCACTGCTGTCATCGCTCTGGAACCACGGCGATGGCTCGGGCACGTCGATGCTCGCCGACATCAGCATCTCCGATTGGGCTGCCTTCGCCGAGCGCGCCGTGAAGGCGGCGGCGATCACATGCTCGCGAGTCGGTGCCGACCCCCCGTACCTGGTCGAACTCACCGAGTAGATGCTGTGAGAGGCCGATCGCTGTTCTGGTAGCCCCTCGGCGACAGAGTCGAGACGATCAGGGTGCGGGCCGTGTCCGCCCAGGGCCCGCGCGGTGTCCCCGTGAGGAGATACCAGCCAGCCGCTGCGCGGCGCGCCCCGCTGTGGCGGCTGGCACTCTTCCTATCGGACAGGTCGCTCGTCTTGAGGCGGGCCGCACTCTTGGGGTGAGAAACGGGGTCAGTGGCAGCCATCGTTGTGACCGCGTCGGAGCCGAGTCCTCAGGCCGACACGCCGGGCTGCCCCCGCAGCGGGCCGGTCTGAAGTCGTTGGTGGGGCGGCATCGACGATGACCGAAGCGATCTCAGGGTACGCCGCTCGGAGTGCCGGAGAGATCAGTCCGACGATCGTGTTGTCCGACTGGCGGCACCCGTTGCAGGCTCCGTCGCTGCGCAAGCGGACCGTGCCACAATCGACCGCCACCACGGTCATTGCGCCGCCATGACTGGTCATGAGCGAGCCTGCGGCCCGATCGACGATCTGCTGTACCTCGGCGATCGACGGTATTCGGTCGGAGACTCCAACCGCTTCGAGTAGCCAATGCGACGATGCCTGATCGAGCGCATCGAGCCGGTCGAGCTCCTCGAGTAGGGCGGCCTGCACCCGAGCGGCCAGATGTGGCCAGGTGTCTGGGTCACAGGTGCCGACCAGCACGTCGCCGTTGCGCACGGAGATGTCGGTGACCAACCCCTCTGTGGTGAGCTGGCCGAGCGGCGAGTGGGTGGGCGTCTGTCGTCGCCCTGGTGGGGCGCGATCGAGTCGTGGATGGTGTGCCACCCAGCGCAACACGGTTGAGTCAACGGTGCGCTCGACATGGATCGGCCGCGGCGCACGACTGGACGTCATGTGAGCGCCTCGATTGTGACATGCGTGATCAGCGCCGCCACATAGGCGAGGGCAAACATCGAACTCATCGCCAGCGCCGGCCATTTCCACGAGTTCGATTCCCGGCGCAGCACGGCCACCGTCGAGAAGCACTGCAAGGCGTAGACGAAGAAGACGAGCAGTGCCCCGACCGTTGCGGCGTCGAACACGTTCGTGCCGTCCGGATGGCTGAGCGTCTCGAGCCGTGCCGGGAGGGCGTCTTCGGATTCGGCGGCGGTCGTGATCGACAGGGTGCTGACGAACACCTCGCGAGCAGCCAGGCTGCCGAGCAGGGCGACGTTCGTGCGCCACTCGAATCCCATCGGAGCGAACAACGGTTGCATCGCCTTGCCGACACCGCCGGCAATGCTGTGTTCCATCTCGTAGCTCGCTGCCTGAGCGTCGTTGAAGCCGGCCGGTGCCGTGCTGTTCGGCACGTTGAGCATCGCCCACAGGCTGATCGTGGTGAGCAGGATGATGCCGCCGGCCTTGCGCATGAACGACCAAGCTCCGTCCCACACGTGGAGCAGGACCGCCGCCGGCGGGGGGCGCCGATAGGGCGGGAGTTCCATCATGAACGGTGCAGACGGACCGTCGAGCAGGAAATGGCTCAGCACCGCTGCGTACACCAGCCCGGAGACGGCGCCGAGCAGATACAGACCGAACAACGCCAGACCCTGGCTGTGGACCGGACCCAGAACCGATGTGTCGGGAACGAATGCCGCGATCAGCAGTGTGAACACCGGGAGACGCGCCGAGCAGGTCATCAGCGGGGCCGACATCATCGTGGCCAGGCGATGCCGCTCGTTCGGAATCGTGCGAGCCGACATGATCCCCGGCACGGCACACGCAAACGACGACAGCATGGCGATGAAGCTGCGCCCCTCGAGCCCGAACCGGCCCATCACGCGGTCGGCCAGCAGCGCAGCGCGAGCCAGGTACCCGACCCGTTCGAGGATCCCGATGATGAGAAACAACAGCATGATTTGGGGCAGGAACACGAGCACGCTTCCGACTCCGCCGATCACGCCATCGGCGAGAAAATCGCCGAACGTTCCGCCGACCGCGGCCCGAACCGCGTCGGCGACCGAACCGACCACGCTCTCGAGTCGGTCGACGATCGGCGTCGCCAGTGTGAAGATTGATTGGAAGAACGCCAGCATGACCGCCGCGAACATCAGTGGGCCCGACACCGGATGCAGCAGCACGGCATCGATCCGCCTGGTTCGCGTGTCGACATCGAGCGGTGCCACGACCGAGGCGACGATCGAATCAACCCACGCCGTTCGTTGTGGCAGATTAGTCGTCGGGTTCATTACCGGACGCTGCCAAACGTCCGGATCGGCGATCAAGGTGCGCACCGCGTCGAGCCCGATTCCCTTGTGACCGACGACGCCGACCACCGGGATGCCCAAGGCGGCCGACAACCGTTCGATGTCGATCGAGCCGTGGCGCACTGCGACTTCATCGATCATCGTGAGCACGAGGCAGGTCGGAAGATCGAGATCGAGGAACTCGGCGATCAGGAACAACGAGCGGTCGAGCGACGTCGCGTCGGCGACGATCACCAGCGCATCGGGCGGGTCGACGCCCTCGACCCGACCGTGCAAGGCGTCGGACACAACTGCCTCATCGGGGCTGATCGGCTCGAGGCCGTAGGTGCCGGGCAGGTCGGCCAGGGTGACGAGACGGTCGCCGATGCGGACGGTTGCTTCACGCCGGCTGACGGTGACCCCCGGGTAGTTCGCCGTGCGGGCC
>CALFRK010000151.1 GCA_937919625.1 uncultured Ilumatobacter sp. | reverse complement strand
CCGCCGCCACCGCAGTACCGCCGACCATCAGGCGCCGCGGACCGATCACCCGATACGCCCGTCTACCGACCAGGTTCGAGATCACGAATACGCCAAACGCCTGCGGCGATTGCACCAGCCCACTCTGGAATGCCGAGAAGTCACGCAACGACTGGAGATAGATCGGCAGCATGAAGATCTGACCGAAGAACCCGGCGTAGATCAGGGCGGAGGCGATGTTGACGTTGCGAAACAGCCGATCACGAAACAACCGCAGCAACAAGGCCGGCTGTTCGACCCGTAGTTCGGTGCCGATCGCCGCCACCAGCCCCAATGCTCCAACCACGGCCAACGTGATGACGATTGTTGAAGACCAGCCCTTTTCGGGACCGATCGACAACATGTACAACAGCGTCCCGACTGAGCCACCGCTGAGGATCAACCCGAGCAGATCCAGCCGGCCGGCGTCCTCCTGCACCTCTTCGCGCAGAGCCTGATGGGCCAGCATCAGGCCGACACTCCCAATCGGAATGTTGATCAGGAAAATCCATCGCCACGACGCCTGATCGACGAGAATCCCGCCGATCAGAGGACCGAGCGCCGGGGCGATCACGGCCACGCTGAGCACGGCGGTCGCCGCCGACGCACGTTGGTTCATCGGGAACGCTCGGTACAGCATCGCCCCGCCGATCGGGGCCATCAGTCCGCCCCCCAATTCCTGCAACACGCGCAGAATCACAAGTTGGTCGAGCGTCTGAGCCGCACCGCACATCAGCGACACGACGGTGAACGCTCCCAACGAAAGCAGGAATATCCGTTTCGTTCCGAAGCGATCGCCAAGCCATCCAGCGGCAGGAATCACGGTGGCAACCGCCAGCAGATAGCCGACCGCGATCCATTCGACCTCGCTCGCCTCGACCCCGA
Organism: uncultured Ilumatobacter sp.; assembly: GCA_937919625.1. GTDB lineage: Bacteria > Actinomycetota > Acidimicrobiia > Acidimicrobiales > Ilumatobacteraceae > Ilumatobacter. The sequence continues at coordinate 13,465 of CALFRK010000151.1, read as the reverse complement.
AGTCTTTCGCCATCGTCGGCAGCGCGACATTGACCATCGTGCCGTCGATGATGGTCATGAAGATCGCGAACACGTAGATCACGAGCACCTGCTGCTCGTAACGCAGCGCCGACATACGTGGGATCACGTCGCTCGGCCCGCGGGTCGGGTTACTGGACGATGCACCATCGAGACGGTAGGCGAAGCGGGAACACTTCACCCGATCAGGGGGTTCAGATGAGGCCAGTACGGTGGGCGTCAACCTCAGGAGGTCATTCATGCAGCCACTCGCAATCGCAGATTGGGATGACATCGCCGATCGGACACCGGTTGGCGCGCTCGTCAGCAACGTCGATCTGGTGATCGTGCGCTACGACGACGACCACTCGGTGCTGCACGGGCGCTGCCAACACCGGGGCGCGCTGCTGGCCGACGGCTCGATCAACGGCGACGATCTGTTGTGCGGTGTACACGGTTGGGACTACGGCTTTCGCACGGGGATCAGCTCCTACAACAACGACGAGCGGTTGCAGAAGTTCACATCGTGGATCGAGGGCGGCAAACTAACGGTCGACCTCGACGAGGTATTGGCCTACGAACACGAGCACCCACAACCGTGGAACCGCGATGCCTATCAGGGCGCCTATCAAGACCCGCACGGAACGCCTGACGAGCCGCACGTCGGTGAGATCCGCGAGCTGGCGACCAACGGGTTATCGAAGTTTGGGCACCACGGCGCAGTCACATCGATGGGCGTGCCGCGCGACCTGCTGCCCAGCTGGGACTCGATCCAGATTGTTACCGCCCAGCTAGCGCGGCGCCCCTTGCTCGACGAGGCAGCGGTGGCGACCGACGTCACGATCGGCGGCACGGCCGACAAGCCGCTCAGCTTGGACATTCCATTGTTCGTCTCCGACATGAGTTTCGGCGCCCTGTCGCAGGAGGCCAAGACGGCACTCGCCCGCGGTGCCCACGCAGCGGGCACAGGGATCTGCTCTGGCGAGGGCGGCATGCTGCCAGAGGAACAGCAGGAGAACTCGCGCTACTTCTACGAGTTGGCCTCAGGCCGGTTCGGTTGGTCGATCGAAAAGGTCAAGCAGGTCCAGGCCTTCCACTTCAAGTTCGGCCAGGGCGCCAAAACCGGCACGGGTGGGCACTTGCCCGGCAACAAGGTCGTCGGCCGAATCGCCGAGGTGCGTGGCCTGGCGCCTGGGACACCCGCAGTCTCGCCCGCCACCTTTCCCGATCTGATCACGGCCGCCGACTATCGAGAGCTGGCCGCCCAGGTGCGAGAGACATCAGGGGGGATCCCGATCGGGGCCAAACTGTCGGCCCAGCACATCGAGGCCGACCTCGATGCCGCCCTGGAGATCGGAGTCGACTACGTGATCCTCGATGGCCGCGGAGGTGGCACCGGCGCAGCCCCGAAGATCTTCCGCGACAACATCTCGGTGCCGACGATTTCGGCACTCGCCAGGGCGCGGCGCCACCTAGACGCCTGCGAATCGAACGTGACACTCGTGATCACCGGCGGGTTGCGTACCCACGCCGACTTCGTGAAGGCACTCGCGCTCGGCGCCGACGCGATCGCCGTGTCGAACGCCGCAATGCAAGCGATCGGCTGCCTTGGCATGCGGGCCTGCAACACCGACAACTGCCCGGTCGGCATCGCCACCCAGAAACCTGGGCTGCGCCAACGCCTGGTGATCGACGATGCTGCGCGACGCCTGACCCGTTTCTTCGAGGCGTCGGTCGAGTTGATGACAGTGCTCGCTCGCGCCTGCGGGCACTCACACGTCAGCGAGTTCTGTCTGGACGATTTGACCACCTTTGATCGCGAGATGCACCATCTCGCCGGTATTCCCTATGGAGGGCTCACCCCATGACCAAAACCCACCGGGCCGACAATACGTGGCACAAAATCCTCCAACCGGGCGAACTCGACGAGGGACGCGTCACCACGGTGTCGGTGGGCATTCGTTCGTTCGCTGTCACCAAGTACCAAGGCGAGTACGGCTGCCTCGACAACGCCTGCCCGCACCAGGGCGGGCCGCTCGGCGAGGGCTCCATCGAGAACGGTTGGCTGAGGTGCCCATGGCACGGCTATGACTACTCGCCAACCACGGGCGAACCCCCCGGCGGCTTCAGCGACGCACCTGCCTGCTTCCAGACCGAGGTTCGCGACGACGGTGTGTACGTCGCTCTTGCGCCTGAGCCCGAACCGGTCCGCACCGTGAGCGACGTGATCGTCGAGACCCTCACCAACTGGGGCCTGACCCATGTATTCGGCATGGTCGGTCACTCGAACCTGGGCTTCGCCGACGCGATGCGCAAGGCCGAGGCTCGTGGTGATCTCACCTTTGTCGGCATTCGGCATGAGGGCGCCGCCGCCTTCGCTGCATCGGCCTACGGCAAGCTGACCGGGCAGGTCGCTGGATGTTTCGGAATCGCCGGGCCGGGTTCGACCAACCTGCTGACCGGCCTGTACGACGCCAAGGAAGACCGCTCACCGTTGCTCGCAATTTCTGGGCAGGTTCCGTCCAAGGTGCGCGGCCGCGGTGCGTTCCAAGACACCGATCTCGAGGCTGCGTTCAGCGATGTCGCCGAATTCAGCGAGACTGTGCACGCCGCCTCGGACCACGCTGAGCTCGCCACGCTGGCGATGAAGACGGCGATCATCGGCCGCAATGTCGCGCACCTGATCCTGCCCGACGAAGTGCAGCACCTTCCCGCCAGCAAATCTGCCACGGCGGGTGGCCCCGACGGTCGAATGGGGTCACGCGACATCGCTCCCCCACCCTCCGAGGTACAGCGCGCCCTCGACCTGCTGGCCACCGCCAAACGGCCGATGATCGTCGTCGGCCACGGCGCCCGGCACCAGATGGAATCGATCGTCTCGCTGGCCGAATTGCTCGACGCCCCTGTCGCCACGACGTTCAAGGCCAAGGGACTGATCGCCGACGACCATCGGCTTGGGTGTGGCGTGCTGGGTCGTTCCGGCACTCCAGTGGCGAGCTGGTTCATGAACGAGAGTGATCTGCTGCTCGTGTTCGGTGCCAGCTTCTCCAACCACACTGGCATCGCCGACTACAAGCCGACGATCCAGGTCGACGACGACCCGATGGCACTCGGCAGGTTCCACGCCGTTGACGTGCCGCTCCAGGGCAATGCCGGCGTGACAGCTCGCCTGCTGGCCGGCGGGCTCGGCGCGACACCGCGCACCACCTCGATCAGCGACGAAGTTGCCACCCGTCGCTCAATCTGGCAGGCCGAGAAGGTCAGCCGGGCGCACGATGATGCCGGCCACGGCATCGGATCGGCAGCTGTGATGGACAGCCTGTCGCGCCTGCTCGAACCAGACGCGGTGATCGCCGTCGACGTCGGCAACAACACCTATTCCTTCGGGCGCTACTTCGAGACGAGCGGCGGGCAGGACGTCTTGATGTCCGGATACCTGGGCTCGATCGGCTTCGGCCTGCCAGCCGCGATGGGTGCGTGGGCAGCGGTGGGTGACACTCGTCAGATCGTCAGCCTGAGTGGGGACGGTGGCTTCGGGCAATACGCGATGGAGCTCACCACGGCGGTGAAATACGGGATGAACATCACCCACGTGCTACTCAACAACGGCGAACTCGGCAAGATCTCCAAAGAACAGCGAGCCGCGCACTGGAACGTCTGGCAGACCTCGCTCCACAATCCGAACTTCGCCGCCTTCGCCGAACTGTGCGGTGCCAAAGGCATCCGCGTCACGTCGCTCGATCAGCTCGACGCAGCGATCAGCGAGGCGCTCGCTCATCCGGGGATGGCCCTCGTCGAGGTCGTCACCGACGCGCTTCTGCTCTGAGGGGGGCCAAAGGCCCGCCTGCGCGACGCCGGGTGACCGGGCCGCAAGATAGCTCGAACTACAGAGTCCGCACGAAAATCGGAGGGCCGGCGGTGTCGATTCGCTCGAACCCGAGATGTTGATAGAAGCCGATCGCCGCCAGGTTGCGTGGATCGACGCCGCAGTGCACTCCCGGTGATCCTGCTTGGCGCAGCGCCATCAACAACCGATCGATGATCTGGCGACCGACCCCGTGTCCCTGGCAGCGTGGCAGCAGATCGATGTGGAACTCCGACGGGTACCGATCGACGATCTCATCAGGTGCCGTCGCTGGTCGGTGGATTCGCTCGATCAGCCACTGGTCCGGGTCGGTGCCGGCAGCGTCGTACGGATACCGGTTGCGCAGCTCGTGCCACCACCCAGTCTCCAGCGCTCGCTCCAACACTCGCGCGTCACGAGAGCCGATCGCGTAACCCGCCACCCCACTCGCATCGACGGCGACGAAAGCCAAATCTGGCTCATTGATCGTGTACGGAGCGACGAACACGTGACCGAGCAGTTTGGGATCGTCGTACATGCCGGTGGCATCGTCACCGGCATGGCCGGTGAGCACGGCAATTTGATAGAGGTCGCCGAGATCCTCCTGTCGGAACGATCGGATCTCGATCAGCACACCACCACCCGGGTGGATGTGATTCAGCCCCAGACGGCGAGGCGCGAGTCGGGGTCGAAGAAGTGCATGTTGGCGACATCGAGCGCGACCTCGACGTTCTCGCCTGGACGAACCCGCGAACGTGGGCTGAAGCGGCCGACACCGGTCGCGTGCTCACCGATCACCTCGACCGCGTCGGGGTCTCCAGAATCAACGGGCGCGGCGTCAAGATCGAAGTGAACCATCAGCTCCGAACCGAGCGCCTCGACAAGCGAGACCTGCGCCGAGAAACGATGCGCCGGATCCTGATCGCCGGAAATCGCAGCATCCTCGAGGTCCTCGGGGCGAAATCCCATGATCACCTTGCGACCATCGAACCCGCGCAACGCCGGCCGAGCAGCGAACAGACTGTCCGGCAGGGCGACCGAGCGCGAGCCGAATCGCAGTTCGGAACCGTTCAGCTGCGCTTCACACAGGTTCATCGATGGTGAACCGATGAACGCCGCTACGAACAAATTGACCGGTCGGTCATACAGGTTCTGGGGTGTGTCGACCTGTTGGAGATACCCGTCCTTGAGCACCGCGACCCGGTCGCCCATCGTCATCGCCTCGATCTGGTCGTGTGTCACGTAGAGGGTCGTGACGGCAAGTTGACGCTGCAAACCAGCGATCTCGGCACGCATCTGCACACGCAGCTTGGCATCCAAGTTTGACAACGGCTCATCCATCAAGAACGCAGACGGCTGACGCACGATCGCACGACCCATGGCGACACGTTGCCGCTGGCCACCCGACAACTGCCCCGGCTTGCGGTCGAGGTTTGACGTGAGCTCCAAGATCCCTGCGGCCTTGCGGACCCTCTCGTCGATCTCGTCTTTGGGCACCTTCGCAAGCTTCAACGCGAACCCGATGTTGTCGTACACCGACATGTGTGGGTACAGCGCATAGTTCTGGAAGACCATCGCAATGTCGCGGTCCTTGGGCTCGACATCGTTGACCACCCGATCACCGATACGCATCTCACCACTCGTGATCGTCTCCAGCCCGGCGACCATCCGGAGCGCTGTCGATTTCCCGCACCCTGAGGGTCCGACCAGCACAAGGAACTCCTCGTCCTGGATATCGAGGTCGAGATCATGGATCGCGTGAAACCCGTTGTCGTAGACCTTATTGACGCTGTTCAACGTGACCCCAGCCATCATGACTCCTTGTGTTGATTGGTGTGTTGATTGGTCACACCATTTCTTGCAGCGGATGTGATTCGGATGCTCATGTCAGCCCTTGACCGCCCCGGCGAGTAGGCCACGCACGAAGTAGCGCTGGAGCGCGAAGAACACCGCGATAGGAAGGATCATCGACACCATGCCCGATGCGGTGAGCAGGTGCCAGGCGTTGCCGCGCTCGCCCGCGACTTGAGCGAGCTTCATCGTGACAGGCGCCTTGTCGCGTCCGGCGAAGATCAGAGCAATCAGGTAGTCGTTCCAGATCCACATGAACTGGAAGATCCCCAACGAGGCGATTGCCGGCACCGACAACGGCATCACCAGCCTGACGAACGTCGTCACGTGACCGGCGCCGTCGATGCGTGCCGACTCGATGAGTTCCTTGGGCAGCGCCGAGACGAAGTTCTTGAGGATGAAGATGCAGATCGGTAAGCCGAAGGCCACGTGGGCGATCCATACCCCGACGTATGTACCGACCAGGTTGAGGTCGGGGAAGATCGTGACCGACCCGATGTGAGCCCCACCGGAGAACAGCTGAAGCATCGGGATCAGCGACATCTGGAGTGGCACCATGAGCAGCGCGACCACACCGACGAACAACCAGTCGCGACCCTTGAAATTCATCCACGAGAACGCGTACGCAGCGAGCATCGCGATACCGACCGAGAGAACCACGGCGGGGATCGTGATGATCAGCGAGTTCATGAAGAACTTGGCCATGTTGTCGTCGCCGGGCGCCGACGACAGCACCCTCCGGTAGTTGGTCAACGTGATCGAGGGGTCGGTGAACCACTTCCACCAACCCGATGTCTTGACGTCGATCTCTGGCCGGAACGACGACACCAGGATGCCGAACGTCGGCACCGTCCACAGGAACATCAGGCAGTAGACGATGATCCGACCGGGTCGGCTGGTCAGGCTCCGGCTCGTCGCCTGACCGGTCGACAAGGGGCGCTTTCGCTTCGGGGTCTTGGCCTCGGTGGCCGCTGGGGCCAGTGTTGGGTCGACCATGCTCATGCGCCCATCATCTCCTCTGCTCGCTTCTGGGCTTGTCGGTTCATGAACACGACAGGAATCACCAGCACGAAGATCAGCACGGCGAGGGCCGAGCCGAGACCACCTCTGCCCTGAACGAACTTGGTCACGTAGAACTCGTTGGCGATCGTGCTGGTTCCGAAGCGGCCGCCAGTCGTGGCGGCCACGATGTCGAATGCCTTGAGGCCGCCGATCGTGACGATGGTGGCCACCGTGACGATCGTCGAACGGATGTAGGGCAGGGTCACCTTGTAGAACGCCTGCCGGTCGGTGGCGCCGTCGACCCTGGCCGCCTCGATCAACTCATCGGGAACGCCCTTGATGGCGGCCGAGAAGATGACCGTTGCGAAGCCTGCTGAGGCCCAGATGAAGATGACGATCAGGAGGAAGGTGTTGAACCCAGGTGCCGAGCCCGGCGGGTCGGCGCCGGCGAAGCCGCGCTCGAGCAGCCAGATCCGGTCACCGTTGCCTCCCATGCTGGCCGGCAGACCGGGGATGCTCTTGGTGATGCTGTTGAGCATCCCGACCTCGAACGGCGGACCGTCGTACACGAACTTCCAAATGATGCCGGCGCCAACCAGTGAGATCGCGCCGGGGATGAAGATTGCGGACTTGGCCGACTTCTCGCCGCGCATCCCGTCGGCGAACCGGGCCACCACGAGACCGATGATGACGGTGACGGTCGTGCCGAGCGCGACCCACACAATGCTGTTGAACACCGTCAGCCGCGTGCCCCGCGTAGTGAAGATCACTTTGAAGTTGCTCAGCCCGACGAAGCTCTTCCCGTTGTCGTCGAGCAGGCTCAGATAGATGGTTCGGATGGTGGGGATCAACAGGCCGACGATCAACGCGACCATCGTCGGCAGCAAGAACACCCAGGAGCGCGCCCCTTCCTGCCACTTCTTCGGAAGTTTGCTCGTCAGCCAGTACAGACCGCCCAACAAGGCCAGCAAGCCGCCAATCGCGACGACCACAGTGATGATTGCACTGATCAGATCCCCCATCGACCCCCCCCCTTCTTGTCGTCATCAAGTTGTTCCGAACATAGCAGAGGGAGCTGGGGCGAACCCCAGCTCCCTCTGTTCGTTACTTCAGTTCGTCGTGATCAGCTGGCGGGCCAGCTGGCCTCGATGTTGTCGAGCATCGTCTGGGTGTCCTCGTTGCCGATCACCCAACTCGTCACTTCCGTCCAGAACGTGCCGGCGCCGACGGCGCCGGGCATCAGGTCGGAACCGTCGAAACGGAACACTTCGCCGGTCTGCTGCAGCTCGAACACGGCCTTCAGGAACGGGTCCTCGATCGCGTTGAGATCGATGGCGACGTTCGGGCCGAGCTCGTTACGCGAGTTGGCGATCGAGGTCTGGTACTCGACGGAGCCGGTATACCGGACCACGTCGAAGCTCTCCGGCTTGTCGGTGGCGGCGGCGTAGATATCGCCGGCACCCAGCATGAACCTCGGACCGTCGGCCGGGCTCGGCAGGTAGAAGAACCAGATGTCGCCATCGGGGGCAACGGTGGTGCCTTCCGGCCAGCTGCCCACGTAGAAGCTCGCCTGACGGTGCATCTGACAGTCACCACTGACGATCGCGAGACCGCCGTCCTGGAACTTGGTGGTGGCGATCGCCTTCACGTTGTTCTCACCGCCGAGGTAGTCGGCGTTCTTCACGATCGCACCGACCGCGTCGACAGCTGCTTTGACCTGCGGGTCGTTGAAGGCGATATCGTGGTTGACCCACTGGTCGTAGACATCGCCGCCGTTGACACGGAGCATGAAGTCTTCAATCCAGTCGGTGAGCACCCAGCCGGTGGCGACACCGGACTCGGCGCCGACGCACCACGGTGTGGTGCCGTCGGTGACCATCTGGTCGGACAGTGTGGTGAGCTCTTCGAGCGTGGTCGGGATGGTGTAGCCACCGTCAGCGAACTTCGACGGGCTGTACCACACGATCGACTTGACACTCGACCGGCCGGGAACACCGTAGATGGTGCCCTCGGCGCTGGATGCATAGACGTCCCAGCCGGCGGCGAAATCGTCGGTGGTGTGAGCGGCGACATCAGCGGGAAGCTGTGTCAGGTAGCCCTTCTCGATGTGGTTGCGCATCAGACCCGGCTGCGGGTAGTCGACCACGTCGGGCGGGTTGCCGCCCTCCATGCGCACATTGATCTCGGTCTCGAACTGGTCGGTGCCCTGCCATTCGATTTCGACGCCGGTGCACTCGACCAGCGGGTCGTAGCCGGCGACGAAGTCAGGGATCGCCAGGTCGGTGTCGGTGTTGCGGACCGGTGAGAAGATGGTGACCTTCTTGCCGGCGTACTGCTGCTCACACGGGATCTCACCGTTGAGGATCGACGTGCCTTCTGGCTCGGCGGCGGGCTCTGCAGCCACCGTTGTCTCGGCGGCCGGCTCGGCGGCCGGCTCGGCTACATCGTCGCTACCGCATGCGGCCGCGATGAGCGACAGTGCGGCGAGGCCGACTGCGGCCTTTCGGAAATTGTGCTTCATATTCGTTGTTCCTCCCCCTCTCGGGCCAGTGGCTCAAGAAGATTTCGGTCGGCGGATCGCCGACCGTATTGGTGCGTCCGACGAAATGATCGGACTCATTTGTAATCACTTGCAACAAATAGACTACTCCAAGTTGCACGTCAAAGATACCGCGATCCGTGGACTGAATGCGCGAAACCAACCGATTTCGGCACAAGCGCGCAAGCCGCCCGACGGGGCGGCTATCGGACCCCGAAGGCATCGTGCGAGTACGCTCGACCGGCATGCTGGTCGACTGGGGTTGCTATGGGGCAGTGCTGTTCGATCTGGACGGGGTGATCACTCCGACCGCGACCGTGCACGAGCAAGCATGGGCCGTTTTGTTCGCCGACTTCGACTTCACCATGGCTGACTACCTCGCCTATGTCGACGGTCGGCCACGATATGACGGGGTGCGGTCATTCCTCACAAGTCGCCATGTCGAGCTTCCAGATGGCGAACCCTCCGATCTGCCAGGCGATTCGACGATCTGCGCGATGGGGAACCGCAAAAACGTCTTGTTCAACGAGATCATCGAACGCGACGGGATCGAGCCCTACCAGGGTTCGATCCTGGTGCTCGATCTGCTCGACCAGCTCGGAACCCCCCAGGCCATCGTGTCATCGTCGAAGAATGCCAGAACCGTGCTCGCCGCCGCAGGACTGGGCGACCGATTCGACCACATCGTCGATGGTGTTCGCGTCGTCGACGAGGGGCTCGCAGGCAAACCGGCACCCGACATGTTCCTGCGCGGCGCCGAACTCGTCGGAGTCGATCCGGATCGATGCATCGTGGTCGAAGATGCAGTCTCCGGGGTCGAGGCGGGCGCGGCCGGCAACTTCGGGTTCGTGCTCGGCATCGATCGCGGCGATCACGCAGATTCGTTGCGGCAAGCCGGTGCCGACCTCGTCGTGCGTGATCTCAGCGAGACTGTGAGAACCACATGAAGCCACGGGTCACCGGCGAAGACATCCCACGCCACCGCTTTCCCGTCGACCCATGGCGTCTGATCGAAACGGAACCAAACACCACCGACCTTGGTCTGACCGAAACACTGTTCGCGGTCGGAAACGGTCACGTCGGCATGCGCGCCAACCACAGCGAGAGCCTCCGTGCTCATACACCGGGCACGTACGTGAACGGGTTCCACGAAACGTGGCCGATCGTCTATCCCGAAGCGGCATACGCGTTCGCTACAACCGGCCAGACCATCTTGAGCGTTCCCGACGCAAACATCATGCACGTATCTATCGACGGCGAGCCGCTCACTCTCGCCGAAGCGGATCTCGAGCACTACGAACGAACTCTCGACTTCCGCGATGGGCGTTTGGATTCAGACGTGATCTGGCGATCGCCCGCCGGTGACCGCGTGCGTGTTCACTCGCGCCGGATGGTCAGCCTCATGCATCGCCACCTGGCGGTACTCACCCTCGAGATCACGTTGCTCGATCGATCTGCGCAGGTCGGTGTCTCGTCGCAGCTGCTCAACCGCCAGGATGGCGACGGCTTTCAGAGCACCCGCCATGGCGACGATCCGCGGCGGGCTAGCAAGTTCAACCGGCGCGTGCTCGTGCCAGAGGTGCGACGCCACATCCCCGATCTCGGCTCCGGTGGAGAGGTAACGCTCGGCTATCGATGCGAGCGGAGCGGCATGACCCTGGCCTGTAGCTATCGTCACGAGATCGTTGGCGAAGGCCCGATGACCATCGAGACCGTAGTCGGCGACGACCTGGCGACGACCGAGTTCACCATCGCGGGCTCGCCGGGCTCAACGATTCGCATCACCAAGTTCGTCACCTATCACGTTTCACGCCACGTGACCGCTGAAGAACTCGCCGATCGGTGCGCCAGCACGCTCGTCGAAGCATCGTCCCTGGGTGTCGTCCATGTCGAGCAACAACAACGGCACTGGCTCGACGGGTTCTGGTCACATTCCGACGTGTTGATCAACGGCGACGAACCCGCCCAGCAAGCCGTGCGATGGAACCTGTTCCAACTTGCTCAGGCCACGGCTCGTACCGACAATCAAGGTGTCGCTGCCAAGGCCGTGACGAGCGGCGGCTACGAAGGACACTACTTCTGGGACACCGAAATCTATGTCTTGCCTTTCCTCGCCTACACCAATCCCGACGCAGCCAGCCAGCTGTTGCGTTTCCGCTATCACCAGTTGGACGCCGCCCTCACGCGAGCTGGCGAGCTGAGCCAACGCGGCGCGCTCTATCCCTGGCGCACCATCAATGGTGAAGAGGCATCGGCCTACTTCCCCGCCGGCACAGCCCAGTACCACATCAATGCAGCGGTGGTATCTGCGATCGAGATATATGTTAACGCTTCAGGTGATCTCGATTTCCTCGCGCACGGGGGGGCCAGAATCCTGGTAGAAACGGCCCGGCTGTGGGAAGACCTCGGCTTCTACCACTACGACGGTGAGACGTTCCACATCCATGGGGTCACGGGGCCCGACGAATACACAGCGGTCGTCAACGACAACACGTACACGAACATGATGGCCCAGTTCAATCTTCGGTACGCGGCTCGCACCGTCACGTGGTTGAGCGAGTCAGACCCTGAGGCGCACGAGCAGTTGCGCACCGTCACCGGACTCACCGACGACGAGGTCGATTCATGGAATCGCGCTGCAGACGCGATGTTCGTGCCCTACGACGAGACACTCGCGATCAACCCACAGGATGCCGACTTTCTCGACCTCGAACCGTGGGACTTCGAAGCGACGCCCTCCGACTCGTACCCACTGCTGCTCCACTATCACCCGCTCGTGATCTACCGACATCAGGTGCTCAAGCAAGCAGATGTGGTGATGGCGATGTTCCTGCGTCGACAACACGTTCCGACCGAACTGAAGCGCCGAAACTTCGACTACTACGACCCGATCACCACGGGCGACTCGTCACTGTCAGCCTGCGTGCAGTCGATCGTTGCCGCGGAGGTGGGACACCACGAACTGGCGCGCACCTACTTTGATCAGTCGCTGTACCTCGACCTCGCCAACACTCATGGCAACACCGAGGACGGAGTACACGTCGCCAATGCCGGAGGGGTCTGGGCCGGCCTCATTTTCGGATTCGCCGGGATGACCGACGACGGCGACCGACTGAGTTTCCGGCCGCGCCTGCCATCGGGCTGGAATTCGATGACGTTCCGGCTGCTTTATCACGGAACCTCCGTCGAGGTCACCGTCGATCACGTGGGCTGCGACGTTCGCTGGATAGCGGGCCCGTCGCTCCCGGTCGAGACTCCGCATGGTGTCGTCAATGTGTCAGGTGACGGGGTACTCCGGCTCGGCGCCGACCGTTGACCGGGCGAGGATCACCCCATGCCTGATCTCGCTGATGTTCGATCGTTCCTCGCTGACGAGCACGGCCTCGCCGTCGTCAGCACCGTGCAAGCCGATGGCCGGGTGCTATCGAGTGTCGCCAACTGCGGAGTTCACGCCCACCCGGTGTCCGGTGCCGAATGTGTTGCGCTCGTGTCGCGCTGCGCGGCGGCCAGGCTCGGGCATGTTCGGGCGGGTTCGCAGATCACCATCACCGTGCGCCGTGGCTGGCGATGGGTCGGCGTCACCGGGCCAGCGTCGTTGATCGGCCCCGACGACCCCGCCGATGAGGTCGATGACGACGACCTGCGGATGTTGTTGCGGTCGGTTTTCCAAGCTGCGGGCGGCACGCACGACGACTATGACGACTACGACCGTGTGATGGCTGCCGAGCGACGAGCCGCCGTATTCGTCACGCCCGCTCGGATTCTCGGCAACGGCTGAGCGCTCATGGCGGACGATCACCCGGCGTACCGCTTCCGCACCCGGTTGTGGATTTATCCGGGGCAGGCGGGATGGCATTTTGTCACGCTGCCTCACGACGTCGCCGACGAGATCGAGGAACTGACCACTCCGACGCGTCGCGGATTTGGCTCGGTGCGGGTCCAGGCCACGATCGGGGCGACGACCTGGCAGACGTCGATCTTCCCGGACACAAAGGCCGAGTCGTACGTGCTTCCCGTCAAGAAGCCGGTTCGACTGAGCGAGGGACTCGCGGCGGAGGACTGGGCCGACGTCACGTTGCGCCTCGCCGAGTAACTCCCGCTCAGTTGTAGTTGGAGCACGTCCGCATCCCACGGTAAGCTTGCTTAACATTTACTGATTGAGCCGTAAGGTCGGGCCCCAGCCGACGAGGAGCACCATGCGATTGTCCGAATTGCCGGTGGGAGCGGAGGCG